>CALAKE010000275.1 GCA_937922775.1 uncultured bacterium
TGGTGCAGCGTGATTTCCCGCTTGTCCGTGGGAACCGCGTTGAAGAAACGGGCGATTGAATCATCGAGCGACAGGCGCCCCTTTTCCATCAACTTCAGGATGGCAGCGGCGGCGAATTGCTTCGAGATCGAGGCAATCCAGAACGGAGTCATGATCGTGACGGGCTCTCCGATCTGTCGGTCGGCCCATCCGTAGGCTTTGTGCAGCACCACGCGGCTGTCGATCGCGATCAACACTGACCCGCTGAACCCGGAATCCTCAGCTCGTGTGAGGAAGTGGTCGACGCGTTGCTGCAATTCCTGCTGAGCGGCAACGCTGTTGGCGAGCGCCAGAATCAGCAGAACAGACGCGAAGAACCTGGAGCCGGTCTTTGACATCTGATGATCACCTCACGAACGGAATGCGGAGACCGCAGGATACTGCTGCTGCGGCTCCTTTCGCCAGCAACAAGGCTCCAAGAAGCACAGCAGGGAAGAAGATGGGCAAGAGATTGGTCAAATTGATCACTCCAGTGCACCTCCCTCTTCGGGCGTGCTAGGGTGCTGCCCTTCCAAAGCCAAAGCGCCCCAAAAACAGTCACATGTATCGACGAAAGGACGTCTACGCATGAAGGCAACACGACTCATTACTATGGGTTTGTGCCTGATCCTTCTCTGTGCCCCGAAGGCGATGGCTCAGGATATCGAGGATTCTCCCGGGAGCTCGGATCATCCGCTGGTCACCCGTTACTCGGGATCCTTCATCGACGGGTACGAGGTGAAGGACTTTGATTCCTACACGCTCCCCCTAGGGCCGGCTATCCAAGATGAGAGTGGTGGGCGGGTCCCGGCCGATGAGGCCAGGCTGGAGGGCAAGATCACCCGCATCCTCTACCGAGGACCGGAGGGTAGGTCCACGCTGGAGATCCTGCGCAACTACGAGACAGCCCTCGAGGCGGCCGGTTTCGAAACGCTGTTCAGCTGTTCGCCCGATGACTGTGGCCGGCTCTTTCACTGGATCTTTTACGAGGAGAGGGAACAACGCATCCTCAATACGCGAACGAGTGGGTCGGCCTTCGACATCCCGCAGGAGCTGCGCTACCTGGCGGCCAAAGGCTCCGTGGGGGACACCACCGTACATATTTCAGTACTGGTCGCCTTCGATGCTGGCTTCAGCGAGCTGAGCAAACGTCCGGTGACCCTGCTGGAGATTGTCGAATCGGAGGCCATGGAGACCGGGATGGTCACCGTCAACGCCGAGGCTATGGCCGAGGGTATCGACGCGACGGGCCATATCGCCATTTACGGCATCTACTTCGACACCGACAGCGCCGAGATCAAGCCCGAGTCCTTGCCAACCCTGAAGGAGATCTCGAAGCTACTCCAGAACCGACCCGACCTCGAGCTGCTGGTGGTCGGCCACACCGACAACCAGGGCACATACGATCACAACATGGACCTCTCGAGTCGCCGTGCAGAGGCCGTTGCCCGGGCTTTGGTCCGCGAATACGGCATATCCGAGATCCGCCTGAGAGCTGCGGGAGTCGGGTATCTGTCACCGGTAGCCTCCAACGATACGGAGCCGGGTCGCGGCATGAACCGACGGGTAGAACTGGTCAAGCAGTAGCACCCGAAAAAGGCCACCGGGGAGAAACACATGCGTTTGCTCAAGATCAGCCCCCTTCTAATTCCTTGTGCACTACTCGCCGTCAGCAGTCTGGGTGTCGCTGCCGAATCGAGCGACACATTCTTCGCTGCTTCCGGGGACATCACCGTCACTGTGGAGGAGGCAACGGCCACGATGACGAAGATCAGGGACCGGATCCCGGCGATCACAATCATCTCGGCACCTGCCTCCGTCCAGAAGTTGGGCTCCACCTACAGTGTCAACCTCTTCTTCTCGACCGACTTTGCTCCTGAGCCGGGGGAGTATCCGATCGAGTTCAGCTATCGGAACTCGGCCAATACCCTTGGGGGGTCTTTCCGCGGGAATGGCACCACCTTTTCGCACGACACGAGGGGTACGGCTGAGTTCATCGAATTCGGCGAGCAAGTAAAGGTGCGCTTCGAGTTCGAGACATTCGATCAGAGTGAGGGAAGTGAGGGCCGTCGTCGCGTAACTGTGAAGGGCGAGGCGGTTTGCGCCCGTGCAGATATCTTCTAGCCACTGCATCGCGTATCGACCGATCTCAGGCCGCCGAGGTGATTCATCGCAGTGGCTTACATTCTCTCGATCTCACGGGTCCCGATGTCCCGTTGCTCACTTTCCGATCATGCAGTAGCTTTCTGATTCAGATTTCAGGTTCAGAGCTTCCCAGTCAGGGGCTTGGCCCATGCTCGGGTGGAAACTGCTGGCGCCGCTTGCGATGGCGGCGGTCGCGATTGCCTTCGCGCCGCTGATGGGCGCCGCCATGGCCTCCACCAGCCCGCCCCAAGAAGAGCCAGAGCTCGCCCGGGACCCGATCTATGCCTGGATGCTGGAGCACAGAAGCGCCGCCTACTGGGTCGCTCCTCTGTTGATGGTGGTCGTAGCCATCCTGCCTATTCCCGCCGAGATTCCGGCAACCATGAACGGCATCATGTTCGGCACAGTGATCGGAATCCTGATGACGTGGGGGGGCGCCGTCGTCGGCGCGCAAATCAGCTACGAGCTCGCGCGCTGCTTCGGACGCAAGCTGTCGCAGCGATTCGTCAGGCCTGAGGCGATTGCCAAGCTCGAAAAGCTACAGCACGCGGAGGTCCCCGTGTTGCTCATGCTGCGGCTCACCCCGATCGTCGCCTTTACGGCCGTCAACTGGGCCTCGGGGCTGCTGCAAGTGCGGCGCCGGACCTTCATGTGGACCACGGCTGTCGGCATTTTGCCGGGAGCGATCGCCTTCACGGCGTCGGGATCACTGATCGGGGCGCTCTATGGAAGCTATCCGGGCGCGGTCACGGTCGTCGTCGCCGTAATCTGTGGAGCTTTTCTCGCGCGAGCTTGGTGGAAGCTCCGCCACCCGCAGGAGGAGATTAGGCCGTAAGCCGATCATCACTCCTACCAGACCGTGTCCTGAAGGGGAGACCGTGATGTGCTTCTCGAAGAAGACCTCGACGCTCGTGAGCGTGGTTTCCGTTCTTCTGTTGGCTTGTGGGCTGGCCGAGGCGCAGCTTCCCAGCGAGGATGAGATCGCTCTATTCGATTACGATGCCGGTGAGTCCCTCAATGTAGTCGAGAACGTCCGAGAACAACTTGACGGGCTCGAGCGAATCGACTTGACCTACGCCAGCCCGCACGGCGGCCGAGTACCGGCCTGGGTATACGAGCCCGAGCTGGAGGGTCCCCATGCCGGTCTCGTCCTGATGCATGGAATGCCGGGAAGTCGCGACACGGCTTCGGATCTCGCCATTCGCTATGCCCGGTCAGGCGCGGTCGTCATCGCGATTAGTGCTCCCTTCGCGCGGCACGAGGATCCCCGGGACCGAACAGTTACCCTCACGGTGCAAGACCGTGCGGAGCAGATTCAGCTCATCGTCGACCTGCGACAGGCCGTCGACTATCTGCTGGCACGTCCTGACGTGGATCCTGAGCGGATCGCCTACGTCGGCGCCAGCTACGGTGGCGCAATGGGCGGTTTGCTGGCGGGTGTTGAGCGCCGCGTCGCGGCATATGCGCTGGTGGTCGGCGACGGAGGTCTTGTAGCCCACTTCAGTGGCCCGGAGGACACAATCAGGGAGGCGATCTCCCAGGAGCGCTGGGAGGAATGGCTCGAGGCCATGGAGCCCATCGAGCCGATGCGATTCGTGGGGCTCGCAACGCCGATACCGTTGCTCTTCCAAAACGGCCGCGCTGACGAGATGGTGCCGGCGGCAGATGCTGAGCGTTATCAAGAGGCGGCTAATGAGCCCAAGACGATTCTTTGGTACGAAACGGGCCACGCCCGCACACCAGAAATGATCCGCGATCAGGTGGAGTGGCTGGCGAAGCACATTGGCATCGACCCCGAACGGTTCGCACGCTGAGGCCACTACTCCTGACGCAATGCCTCCACCGGATCCACCTTCGTCGCCCTGCGCGCTGGAATGTATCCAGCCGCCAGCGCCGCGCCCAGCACCAAGATCCCAACCTCCACCAAGGTCAGAGGATCCGTCGGGCTGATCTCGTAGAGCACACTCTCGAGCACGCGCGCCACCAGCAGAGCCACACACAGGCCGGCGGTCAGTCCCAGGCAGGCCAGGAAGATCCCCCGTCGCAGAACCGCGCGCAGCAGCCTACCCTCGCATGCCCCGAGAGCAATCCGAATGCCGATCTCGTGGGTCCGCTGTGCTACGGCTGAGGCGAGCACACCGTAGATTCCGATCAGCGCGAGCAGCGCAGCGATGGTGGCCAAGATTGCTGTCGCCGATGCTCCGAAGCGTGGCGCCGTTACCCCCGGCGAGTTTTCGATGATCTCATCGTATCTTCCGATTCTCGCGGGGATGTTGGGATCCATTGCCCGCAGAGCTGCGCGTGCCGGAGCGATAACCGCGGCAGGGTTGCCAGCCGTCTCGATCACGAACGTCTGGAAGAAATACGGGTACTGGGAGAACGGAAACCAGTACATGACAAAATGCGGCGAGCCATGGAAATAGCGGATATTTCCGACGACTCCAACGACTGTGAGCCAGATTCTCTCCACATCGTCCTGTTCGAGGATGTAACCCTCCAGTGAAATTCTGCGACCAATAGGATTCTCATCAGGCCAATACCGCTGCGCCATTGCCTCGTTGATGACGATTACCGGCACGCCACCCGACCGGTCATCAGAGCTCAGTGCCCGACCGGCACGGAGGGGAACTTCCATGGCGTCAAAGTACTCTGGAGTCGCGCTGACGGCGTGAATGCCGGCCTCGATCTCGCCCTCCGAAGTTTCCACCAAGACCGGCGGCCAGGACGAGCCGCCAACGAAGGGGAGCTGGCTGGCAGACCCCACTACCTCGACGCCGGGCAGCGCCGACAGGTGGTCGCCGAGCTCCTCGTAGAAGAGTCGTATCTGCTCCTCCGAGGATCGGTAGGGCTCGGGCAGAACGATGCTCATCACCACCCGATTCTCCGCTACGAATCCGTTCTCGACAGCGATCAACCGCAGGAAGCTCTTGGTGAGCAACCCCGCTCCGGCGAGCAGAGCGAAGGCCAGGGCCACCTGCGCTACGACCAGTGTCGCTTGAGCACGATTTCGGCCTCGGCTACCCGCATATCCTCGGTCTCCGCTTGCCAGAGCGTCACCCGTGGACATGCGAGCGGAGCGCATGGCCGGCAGAATGCCGATCAGGATCCCGGTTGACAGCGAGATGCCCAAGGCCACCAGCAGCACTCGATAGTCGACGACGATTTCAGAGGCGCGTGCGAGGCCGCCTGGGAACATCGCGGCGAACGGTTCGAGACCGTACAGCGCAATCAGCGTCCCGGCAGCTCCCCCCGTAATCGATAGTACGAGACTCTCGCTGAGAACTTGGACCGCCAGACGCCCGCGCCCGGCTCCGAGAGCCGTG
>CALAKE010000276.1 GCA_937922775.1 uncultured bacterium
CTGGAGGCTTTGCCCGGATAGGGCGAGAGCGGTTACTCGAGCGGCCGACCAACGGCTGAGCGGATGCTGATCAGCTCGCCGATATTGTCCATCGTCACCAGCCCGACGAGCGCGCCGTCCAGCAGGACGGGAATCGTGCGGCAGTTGCAGCCCTTGAGGCGCTCTACGACCGGTTCCAGCATCTCTCGGTAGTCGGCTGTCTCGAAGTCACGCTGCATGACCCGCTCGACGGGAGCGTCCAGACCACCCGATGAAAGCGCGCTGACCAGCTCCGTTTCCGCCAGTACACCCACGACGTGGCCGTCCTCGACCACGGGAAAGTCCTTCTGAGAGCCCGCCAGGATCAGGTCCACGGCTCGCGATAGCGGATCGTGTGGAGAGAGGGTTCGAAAGTCGGTAACCATGGCGCGACTCATGGGGATGCCGCTGAGCGCGGTTCGCATCTGCACCATGCTTGCCTCCTGCGCCGCGCCAATCCAAACAAAAAAGGCGATGAATAGCAGGAGGGGATTGCCGAAGAGCCCCATGAGGGCAAACAGCAGCGCCATGCCCTGACCCACCGTGGCAGCGATCTGGGTGGCTTTGACATAGTCCAGGCGCATGGCCAGGGTCGCGCGTAAGACGCGGCCCCCGTCCATTGGAAACGCCGGCAGCATGTTGAAGACCGCGAGGAACAGGTTCACCACCATGAGGCGCTCGAAAAACGAGCCGCCGGTGACGCTGAACGCGACAGGCAGTTGGTCTCCCCCGACCAGCACCAACCAAGCGAGGAGACCCGCGGCGATCACGACGTTCACTGCAGGCCCCGCTAGCGCCACCCAGAGCTCCTGCCGCGGTTCGTCAGGCATCCTCTCGAGCCGCGCGACCCCACCGATCGGTAGGAGGGTGATGTCGCGCGTGCGAACACCATAGCGCTTCGCCATCAGGGCGTGGCCGAACTCGTGCAGCACGACGCAGCCGAACAACACAAGCACGAAACCGGCGCCAGCTGCGGCGCTGAGGAAGCTCTGCCCCTGGCGCCAGTAGATCCAGAAGACCCAGGCGATGACGAGCAGGAAGGTGGAGTGCACGAAAACAGGGATGCCCGCTACGACACCCACCTTCCAGGCCCATCTCATGGCACGTCCTCTGCAATACGCCTGGACTTCTCAACCGGTCACGAAGACCAGGCTACCAGCCTACTGTTGCGTCTTCATGATCACCGGCCCAGCGCCCATATTGCGCACGAGATCGTTGAACGCCACCAGATCCGCACTGTAGATCTCTTGGATCTGGTCGAGCAGCGGCTGGAGTTGTGGTTCGAGGTCATCCCAGCGCTCGTAGGCACCCCGTAGGACCGGCGTGTTCGGACCACTCACCGTGCTGTAGACCGCATTAATTTGGTTGTCGAGCTGGCCCGGGAAGTTAAGGGCGTCTTGGCCGGCCTCACCTTGCACCTGCGTGAGCTTGGCCTCCACACCATCGAGCTTGCTGTTCATCTCACGAGCCGCGCTGAGCGCCTCGTCCCCATAGCCTGCATCGGCAAGACGCTTGCCGATCTCCATTGCCTGCCCCTGGACGGAGCGTAGCTGAATCAAGGCATCGTAGAGGCGCTTGCCATAGGCACCAACCTCACGGGCAAAGCGCAGCTGCTCGACGAAGTCGGCCTGGGTCGTCTCGAGTCGCGGGTCCTTCTGGTAGTCGAGGGTGCGCGTCTGGCTCCAGTCGCCGATGGTCAACCGCACCTGATACGCACCTGGCACAGCCTTCGGACCGGCAGCGCTGCCTCCGGCCCACTGGACAATTCCATCGGGGACCTCGTAGATCGGCTCGTAGCGGCCGTTCCAGCGGAACGTGTTCATGCCCGGGCTGGCGGACAAACTGCCACCACCCATCTCGGCGAAATACATGGCCGCATACTCCGGCGGGATTCCCGGCGGCAGGCTTGGCCGATCGCCTTCCGCCCCAGGACTCGCCGTCAATTCCTGCACTACCTCACCGCGGCTATCGAGGATCTCCAGTTTCATCTCCTCACTGGGCGCGGCAGCCAGGTAGTAGTGAACCTCGGGGCTCTGCCCGCCACCGCGGTACGCCGTGCGCGGGGCGAACAACCATGCGTCGGATCCATTCACCTCTTCGGTGATCTGACCGAGCGCGGAAATGTTGTCGAGGACCCAGAATGCACGCCCCTGCGTGGCCACCACGAGGTCGTCATGGGTGATCAGCATGTCGGTGATCGGCGTGATCGGCAGATTAAGCTGGAAAGGCTGCCAATTCGCGCCGTTGTCGAACGAGGCGTACATGCCGAATTCGGTGCCCGCGTAGAGCACCCCTTCACGGTTGGGATCCTCCCGCACGACGCGCACGAAGTGATGATCGGGGATACCGTTCGTGCCATCGGTCAACAGGCTCCAGGTCGCGCCGAAGTCGCTCGTCTGGAAGATGTACGGCTGAAAATCACCCATGCGGTACCGATAGACGGCAACGTTCACTCTCCCCGGTGAATGTGTGGAGAGATCGATCATGTTGACGGTGCCGTCCTCCGGCATCATCGGTGGCGTGATGTTCTCCCAAGTGTCGCCGTTATCCTGCGAGACGTGGATCAGCCCATCGTCGCTCCCGGCCCACAAAAGGCCCGGTGTGTGGGGTGACTCCTCGAAGGCGAAGATCGTCGTGTAGACTTCGACGCCGGTGCTGTCGCGCGTGATTCCCTCGCCGCCGGAATAGCCCTGCTTGGTGGGATCGTTGGTGGTCAGGTCGGGGCTGATGACCTCCCAGCTATGCCCGCCATCGGTCGTGCGGTGCACGTACTGCGAGGCGTGGTAGACCACGTCGGGATTGTGCGGCGAGATACGGATGGGCGCGTTCCACTGGAAGCGGTACTTCATGTCCGCCGCCTGCTGGCCCGTCTGCACATCGGTGTAGGCGCGGATGCTGCGTGCCATCTGCGTGTCCGTGTCCATCCGCGTGATCGAGCCACCGTAGCTGCCGGCGTAGACGATATTGGGATTGCGCGGGTCCACAGCGATGTGGCCGCTCTCGCCTCCGCCAACCGCATAAAAGCCCGCTGCTCCACGGAATCCACCGCCACCTCCAGCTTCCATCGCGGCCGTGCTGTTGTCCTGCTGGGCACCGTAGACGCGGTACGGGAAGCGGTTGTCGACAGTGACCCGATAAAACTCGGCGGTCGGCTGATTCATCTGCTCCGACCAGGACGTGCCGCCCGTCAGAGTGACGTTGGCGCCACCATCATTGGCGTTGACCATGATGTCGGTGTTGTCGGGGTTGATCCACAGATCATGGTTGTCGCCGTGGCGCACGCGGAATGAGGTCGGGAAGGTAGCGCCGCCGTCGGTCGACTTGTAGAAACCGGTGTTTAGCGCATAGACAGTGTCGGGATCCTGTGGGTCCGCGTAGATGTGGGTGTAGTACCAAGCACGCTGGCGCAAGTTGCGGTTGTCATTGAGCTGGCGCCAGGATTGGCCGGCGTCGTCGGAGCGGTAAACGCCACCGCGATCCTCAGGAGCCTCAACGAGCGCCCAGACACGGTCGGGATTGGCCGGCGAGACAGTGACGTCGATCTTGCCGATCATGCCACGCGGCAGGCCACCACGAAGCTGGTTCCAGGTCTCACCGCCATCCGTGCTCTTCCAGATGCCGCCTTCTTCGCTACCACTGGTGATCGACCAGGGCTTGCGTTCCACGGTCCAGGCCGCAGCGTACATCTCGCGCGGGTTCTTCGGATTCATCTCGATATCGTTGAAGCCGGTGCGATCGCTGATGAAGAGGATCTTCTCCCAGATCTCACCACCATCGGTGGAGCGGTAAACACCTCGCTCCTCGCCGGCAGCAAATATGTCGCCCAGGACCGCCGCGTAAACGAGGTCCGGATTGGATGGATGGATGGCGATCTCGGGTACCTGCAAGTAGCCGGGATTCCAAACATGCGTCCAGGTCTTGCCAGCGTCGGTGCTCTTGTAGATGCCATCCCCAACGGAGATGTTGCCGCGCGGGCAACCTGAGCCTGTGCCGACGAAGATGACGTTGGGGTCGGACGCGGCCACCTTGATGTCACCGATCGAGCCGACGTTGAAGAAGCCATCCGAGATGGGCTCATAGGTAATCCCGGCGTCGACCGTCTTCCACACTCCGCCGCCCGTGTACCCGACGTAGAAGGTGAAAGGATCCGCGGGTGTGCCGGAAACGGCAGTCGACCGACCGCCACGGTTAAATCCGGTATTTCTGTACCGCAGACCTTTGAAGAAGGCAGGATCGAGGGCCACCTCAGAATCGGTCGCCTCGACGTCCTGGAACTCGAAGTGAGGGTGCGAGTGCTCGCCCTCACCAGTGAGCAGCAGCGGCTCCTCCGACTCCTGCGCGGGAACAGGGGCCACGGAGAGCAGAACTACCGCCAGGACCACGAGGGCGAACGACACCCTTTGCGCGAACTTACTCACAGCACCACCTCCACGGTTTGTCGACGTCGGGAGAGGAACGGCCTACCTCCCGGATGGAACGTCGGGTGAGCGGGTCCCCCTATAAAAGACTCCGACCTAGCGGACCGTCAAGCCTGGCGAGATGGTCCGGCGGCGGAAAGCAATGATTCCAGACCGGTCCGGCTACGACGCCTCGGACGCGGATGCTATGAGCCCTCCGGCTTCTTCAGGGTCGGGTACGTCACACCGAGCTGCTCAAGATAGCTGGAGTACCTTGTTGGATCGTAGCGCAGCTTCTCGAGCTCTGGCCGGTAGAGATTCATCTTGTTCTCATAAATCTCGACCATGGGGTCGACCCCGTCGGGGATCAGGGACTCCCACTTCACCTCGGCGGTCTGCTCCTCGAAGTAGGCCCAGGCGGCTTCGAGAATG
>CALAKE010000277.1 GCA_937922775.1 uncultured bacterium
GGGTGGATGATCATCCCACCCCTATTGCCGAACTCCAGCGTCTACTAGACATTCGCCACTCTCAGATCATCGGCTCGGAGGCACAGTCGAGCATGCGGGCTGCGGCCGCGGCCCGTGGAGATCAGCGTCTGGATCTCTTGCTCGACGCGCGGGCGGCACTACGAGAGGTCGTACGCTTGAACCCTGCCGATGGCTGGAGCCAGCTGTGGTTGGCGAACGCGCATTTGCAGCTCGGGCAGGAAGAGGAGGCCGCGGCAGCGGGTATCCAGGCATTGCGTATCGACCCTTGGATCAAGAAGGCAGCGTTGGCGGGGATCTCAGGAGGCGACCGGCTTGTCGAGCCCCTGCTCGGCCTCGAAGAGTTCCGGAAGATCTGGGAGACGCTCCCGTCAGAGCGCTAGCCTGCATTTCTCAATGCTCTCCACAGTTTCACGACGGGAAGCGTTGCGAGATGCGGGTTCTTCTCGTGTCTCGTGCCGACTATTTCGAGCCACCGTAGAGGCCCACTTCCCGAATGGTGACGCGCTCGTCACCAGCGGGCTCCAGGATTTCAGGAGTAACGATCAGAAAGAGCCCGGTCACCCGAGACAAGTCGTTTGCCGCGGGCGCAAGCCCGGCCAAGGCTCTTAATCCGTAGCCACTCCGTAGACGAGAAGCAACGCGCGGATCGCCCTGCCGCTGGCGCCATTGGAACCATGGCAAGACGAGCGTGCGACGCTTACTGTCCAGCTTCACCGAGTGGTACCAGGAAACTGTTTCGCCACTTGCGGTCTCGGCGCGCACCTCGACGGTGAGCCTCATTGCCTTTGCTGCCTCCAGCCTCAGCAATAGGCCATCTCTCTGGCTCCAGTCTTCCGCATTCTTCCGACGCCAGACGAGCGCAGCGTACGTTCCGCCAGCGTGCTCTACCGGCAGCTCGAAGCTCCATTCTGGACGCTCTCCATCTGTGGTCAGCTCGCTGTTGGCGTCGTCACTGCTCTCCGCTCGCCAGCGTCGCCATGAGTGCAGCCGCTCGCTTGCTCGCGGCGCAGGCAGGGGCGGCGCTCGACGCAAGACAGCGGCGCGGCGCGCCGCGCGTGGCCATAGATAGATCGGATTGCTGAGTATCCACGGGATGTTTCCGCCGGGACCCACTTGTGGACCATCGCGCCGGCGTACTTCGACTCGATAGGTGCCCGGTTGATCGGCCGTGTACTCGAGCCTAGAGCCCGCTACCTCGTGCACCGGCACGCCATCTCGCAGACAGACAATGTTGACGTCACCCTCTACGTCCACACTCGCCCGCAGGGTCCAGGGGCCCTCCTCCCACGGCGCCAGGTCTCCGCTGCTTGCCAGCAGGTCCGCCGCGGCCGCGCGGGCTTCGTAAACGAATCCTCCTGCGTCGCCAATCGCGGAAATCGCCACCGCAGCGCGTCCTTGTCGCAGCGCGTCGAGCACTGCTCCTTCCGCGTCATGAGGACCGCTCACCGGCGGGATGTCGAGCCATACGAGAGTCTGCACGGCTGAAAGCGCGTCGGCGTAGCTGGGCAGCGGAAGGGGCCATGCGACGGGCCCATGCGCATCCGCCGCACCGACTCCGATAAGGGGGCGTGGCCAGCGCAGGTCGTCTCTGGGCGATAGGTTGATGCGGGAGTCCCAAAGGGCGAGCGATGGAATACCGCCGGAGAGGATCCGTAGAAGCGCGTAGTCGGAGTTGAATGGGTAAGCGGCAGCGATCGCGAACCGACGCGTCCACGGCGTTCGCGCCCAGCCTTCCGCGAGGTTGATCAACTCGACTCCTACCAAGCCGGCCCAGCCGGCATGCCAGAGCTCCTCGGGATGAAGAGGATGCGCGATCCAGCCCCAGCCGCCCAGCTCCTCGATGTCGTTGACCGCTGCCCTCACACCAGGCGCCAGCTGGTAGCGATGGGGAGGAATGCCAACAGCCACGATGTGACCGTCGTACGTGGAAATCTCCTCGCCGACAATGAGAAGAAGGTCGTCGTACCATCCTCCCTGTGGTCGGGCTCCGGTTCCGAGGGGGTTGTGATCGGTCAGAATCAGGAAGTCGAGCCCTTCCTCTTGTGCCGCCTCGATGATCTCTTCGACGCTTCCTGCGCCATCGGAGTGTGTGGAGTGCGCGTGGACCGCGCCTCGCCAGGCATACGTCGGCGGCTCATCTCCTTCGGGCGAGGCGATGCTCCGCTGAGCTGTGGGGGTGCTTCGTTGTAGCGGCCTGTACGACGAAATCTGCCGGGCACAGAAGGCGGAAACCAGGAGCAAGCCAACAATGGAAACCAGGGCTACTAACGCGATCCGGCTGATCCCCGCCGCGGGCGCACTCCTACTTGGCCGGTTCGTTCGGCGCGAGGATGCGAACGGGGCTTTGGGCTCGGTCACGAAAGCGCTCCGCATGCTCCAAGTTGCCGGCGAAGGTCCCATAATGCATCGGGATCGAGACACCGGCACCGATGCAGTCAGCCGCTGCGGCCGCCTCGATCGGGTTCATTACGGTGCCGCCGGATACCGGGAGACAGGCAATATCAGCATTCACGTCCTGCATCTCGGTGATGTAGTCCGTATCGCCGGCATGATACCAGCGCTCGCCCTTTCTCGTGATCAGATAGCCGAGCCAGCCGTTGGCGCGTGAGTGTAGCCGTCGGCGCCGCGTATAGGCCGGAACGGCCTCGATTTCCAGGCCCAACACTCTGAGATGGGCCCCGGGCTCCGCGATCATTACGTCGCCGACCAGGTCTCGACAGCTCACGCAACAATCTTGCGGGCACACGAGCACGGTCTCCGGAGTCGAGATTTCGGCGATATCGGTTGGAGAGCAGTGGTCGAAGTGTCCGTGGGTCACAAGAATCAGATCTGCCTTCGGGCCTGCGGTTACGCAGAGGGGGTCCACATAGACTATCGGTGGCCCTTCGAACAGGAAGGCGTCATGGCCGAGCCAAGTGAGGCGATCCAGCACGCGTCGAGTTCCTCCCGGTCTTTCGACTCGTCTCCGTGCACGTCGGGGGGAACGCCGACGTGAACAGGTCCGCGGTGGAGGTACTTAGTTTTGGCTTTGCGCCGCAACCTAGCCTCAATTGCAGTGGCCTGTCAACCGTGGACGTCGGACTATGCGGGAGCCGGCCAGGCTGGTAGCTTGAGTGCTTACCCTGAACATTTTTATAATGGGCCGCTCTTACCAGGCGGAGTTGAAGACCGCTTTTCACCGATACCCCAAGGAATCCATGGCCAAGAATTGGACCGAAGAGGATGAACAGTTCATCCGCGACAACTTTCTGACCATGACGTATAGCGATCTAGCTGATCGCTTCGATGTCAGCACCAAGGCCATGGAGTCGAAGATTCGCCGCATGGGCTTGAAGAAACAGGAGTTTCTCGCCGAGGCCGTCGAGGCTGTCGATCCGACGCCAGAGCCGCCTGCAGGGCCCGTGCCGGCGGAGGAGCCGGTGCCAACGCCTCTCGAGAGTATTCAGGCCGTGCCTCGGAGAACCGAGACAGCTGTGGAATCTGCCGAGGAACGAAAGGCCCGCCTCGAGGCCGGTCGTGAGGCCGCTGCCAACGAGAAGGAGCGCCGCGAGGTCGCACGCTCCGACGCTCGTGTTGCCAAGGCGGTGAAGCGGCTGGAGACGGGGATGAAGAGTCTCCTGCAGGGTCAATACGCCAAGGCCGCCAAGGATTTCGAGGCGATCCTCAAGAGCCCACCGCCGGCCATGGGCCTGACGGCCCGCGCCCGGCAGTACTTGGAGACCTGCAAGGCGCACCTAGAGCGTAAGCCGCCCGCCCCAAAGGCGCCGGAGGACCTCTACTTGCATGGCGTCATGCAGCTGAACGCGGGCATCCTGGATGGGGCTCTCGAGGCATTCACTGCGGCGGCCAAGAAGGCCCCGAACGACGATCGCTTTCCCTATGGTCAAGCTGCCGTCTATGCCCAGGTAGGCGAAGTGGAGGCTGCCATCGAGGCCCTGCAACGAGCGGTCGACATCAACGAGGCCAACCGGATCTTCGCCAAGAACGACTCCGACTTCACGCCGCTGCGGGTCCATAAGGAATTCCAGGAAATCGTCTCCCCACCGTTGGAGGAAGAGTCGGCGTAGAAACCTCGCCGAACAGCCCCGACGGAATCGAGGTCCGCGGACGCTTCGGGCAGAGGAGCCACCGACCGTGAAAGAGCATGACGCTCCAACCGAGGCGCAACCGGGCCAACGGAGCATCGCTGCGCTGATCGCAGTGGGCGTGATCGTCCGAGATCCTCAAACGACCTATGTCGACGAGGATGTGAAGGTTGGTCCTGGCACGGTTCTGTACCCCGGAGTCATTCTGGAGTCGGGATCGGTGATCGGCGCCGGCTGCACCATTCACGCGCGTGTCCGCATCACGCGCTGTCGCCTGGCCGAGAACGTCCTTGTCCTCGACGGCAGCATCCTCGAGGACAGCACTGTCGAGGAGGGCGCCTCAATCGGACCGTATGCTCGTCTGCGTCCCGGCTCGGATATCGGAGCTGGTGCCAAGGTCGGGAATTTCGTCGAGACAAAGGCGACCCGCCTGGGGGCTGGAAGCAAGGCAAGTCATCTTACGTATTTGGGAGACGCGGTAATCGGCGATAATGTCAACATCGGAGCCGGAACGATTACATGCAACTATGACGGCGTAACCAAGGACCGCACCATCATCGAGGATGGAGCATTCATCGGCAGCAATGTTGCGCTCGTAGCTCCTGTAACCATAGGCGCTGGCGCCTATGTCGGTGCAGGTTCGACGATTACCGAGGACGTGCCGGCTGGTGCCCTGGCAGTGGGCCGGGGTCGCCAGGTCACCAAGGAAGGCTGGGTCGCGCATCGCCGCGGCGAGAAGTCCGAGGGAGGGTGAGATGTGCGGAATCATTGGCTATGTCGGCAGCGAACCGGCGGTGCCGGTGCTGGTTGAGGGGCTCAGGTGCTTGGAGTACCGGGGTTATGACTCTGCCGGTCTGGCCGTGGTCACGCCCGACGGCGAGCTGGATGTTCGCCGAGCCCCCGGCAAGCTGAAGAACCTGGAGGCCGAGCTCCGCCGGCAGCCTCTGGAGGGCAGCTACGGCGTAGGCCACACACGCTGGGCCACGCATGGCGTCCCGAGCGAGGAAAACGCCCACCCGCACCGCGACAACTCCGGCAGGATGGTGGTGGTGCACAACGGCATCATCGAAAACTATGTGCACCTGAAGCGTCGCCTCGCGGAAGAGGGGCACAGCTTCGAGACCGATACGGACACGGAGACCATCGTCCACCTAATTGCTTCCCTATACGAGGGAGATCTCGAGGCCGCCGTCCGGCGGGCCGTTGCCGAGCTCGAAGGTATTTACGCGTTCGCTGTCATGAGCCTGGACGAGCCGCAGAAGATCGTCGCAGCCAGGCAAGGCCCACCTCTTATCGTCGGGCTGGGTGAGGACCAACAGTTCATTGCCTCGGACGTGACACCGATTCTGCCGCACTCACGCCGGGTCGTGTTTCTCGACGATGAACAGATCGCAACGGTAACGCCTGCCGGCGTCCAAATCTCGAATTTTGCCGGCGATGCCCTCGAGTTGGACGCTCAGGAGGTCTTGTGGGACCCGATTACGGCCCAGAAGGGTGGCTACCGTCATTTCATGCTCAAGGAGATCAACGAGCAGCCCGAG
>CALAKE010000278.1 GCA_937922775.1 uncultured bacterium
GGCGTTTACCCGGATAGGGCGAGCGCAGCGAGTAGCCTCTTGAATGCTCTTGGGCGTTGCACGGCCCTCAGACAACACACGGCGTCCAGACGACACCCTGGCAGGTCTTACTCGCTCTCCTCGAGGCCGAGGAACTGGCGGGCGTTGAGCTCGATCAGGTCGTGGCTGCGTGGGTCGCCGAGGTTGAGGGCGAGCTCGTTGATCACCCTGACCTGCTCCTGCTGCCACTCCCCCCAACACTGTTCGCAGATCTTCGCCTGTGCCTCTTCCTTCAGGGGAGATCCAAACGGGATTCGGGAGGCAATTTCCGGACGCGTTTCGCCACAGCGGCTGCAGGTGATATCGGGGGCCATCGGTTTCTCCTCGTCAGGTTGCGTATGTCGAGCTCATAGGGACGACATTGTCGCCCTCTGTTGACGCCTACTGTAGTGAGTTGCCGCCACGCTGGCAATTGGCAAGGCAGGGCTGAGCTACAAGCCTCTGACGATTCGCACCCCGGCGCTGGCTCCGATGCGTGTTGCGCCGGCGGCAATCATCTCGGCGGCCTTCTGGCGGTCGCCGATGCCTCCCGAGGCCTTTACGCCCATGCCGCTGCCGACGGTACGGCGCATCAGGGCGACGTCGTCGGTAGTGGCCCCGCCGGGGCCGAAGCCCGTTGATGTCTTGACGAACTCGGCGCCTGCGTCGCGCGTCAGCTCGCAAGCGATGATCTTCTCGTCATCGGTAAGTAGCGCGGTCTCCAGGATCACCTTCACGATTGCGTCCGGATGGCTCGCCTGAACGACGCACTCGATGTCATGACGAGCCCAGTCATACCTGGCCGACTTGAGGGCGCCGACGTTGATCACCATGTCGATCTCGGTGGCTCCGTCGGCCACGGCCTGTGCTGCCTCCGCCGCCTTCGTTTCAGTCCTGTTGGCGCCCAGAGGGAATCCGACGACCGTGCAGACGTCGACTTCCGCTTCCCGCAAGAGGTCGGCGGCGAGGGGCACGTAGTACGGATGGATGCAAACACTGGCGAAGCCATACTCGGCCGCTTCCCGACAGAGTTGCTTGATCTGTGCCTCGGTGGCGTCGGCTCGCAGCAAGGTGTGGTCGATGAGCGGCGCGATACCGTCGTCGAGAGGTGGCGCGGAGCCGTTGATGCCGATGCGGTCGGCGCCCGCTTCCGCGATCAGGACGATGCGCTGCGGGCACTTGGTGAGACATTCGGTGCGGCAGCTACAGGTGAGCTCGTCGGCGCTACTGCCGCTGAGGTCCCGGGCGAGCTGGTCCGCGAGGCTCGCCACCAGCGATTCTTCGGCGGGGCTGAGCTTGGACTCTCCCGCCATTGGAGTGGTCGTGACCAAGTCGATGCCGAGCTCGCGGGCCCGATCTCGAGCCGCCGGCGTGATGATCGCGCCCTCCGTGACCGGCAGCTTTCTGCCCTCGATCGTCTCGAGGTCATCGAGCGTCACCGAAGTCCTGGGCAGCGCTGAGCTATCGCCCAGAAGGGCTCGGGTTTCGCCCGTGGGGAGCTCACCCTGCGTGCGCAGTCGCCAAAGCGATTGCGACACCAGGTCGCGGAGCTCGGCTGCGGTAAATGAGGCTGGGGTCTTTGCCATGATCTCTCCGGCGCGTCGAGCGGAGTTTACCAGCGTCTTCGTGCCCCCTCAACGAAAACAAAACCGGGGGGCCGCTTGTCGCGGCCCCCCGGAGAGGGTAGTGCGTTTCCGCGCCTCTAGATGTTGATCTAGAAGGTGAAGCGGAAGCCGAGCTTCATCTGCCAGCGCGAGCGTAGGTCGTCGGTCGTGAACTTGTCCGCGGTGTCCCTGCGGGCAACGCTCTGCAACTCATAGATGGGCTTGCCGCTGGCGGCGTCGATACCGCGATAGCGGAACGGCGACAGCTCATCGTAGTTGGCGTAAGTGATCGTTCCCCAGTTGCTGTTCAGCAGGTTGAGGAAGTTGATGATGTCGAGCGAGATCTGCACCTCCGTCGAAGCGAAGGGGATATCGAAGGCCGCCCGCAGGTCCGCGAAATTCCTCCACGGCGCTCTGCTGGCGTTACGTGCGACGGTGCCGCCGCGCGCATCGGCGAGACCCGGATCGTTCAGGATGTACGACCAGAACTGCTCGGTCGTTCCACCGGTCACGATGACCTCATCCGGCGAGCTCGGCACGTACAGCAGGTCGTTGCTCTGCCAGTCGCCGTTCATGTCGTAGCTGAACGTCGAAGAGTAGGGTCGTCCCGACTGGCCGTCGTAGAAGAAGCCCAGGCTCATGCGAGCACGATTGCCGAGATCCGTGTCGTACGTGAACATCAAGTTGACGCGGTGGGCGACGTCGTAGTCCGAGCGCGCCAGCTCCGGGTTGTTCGGGTCGTCGGAGATGTAAACGTAGCGCCAGTTCGAATAGGCCTGGCTGGAGTTGCCGTCGTTGATCGAACGGGCCGAGCCGTACATGTACGAGCCATTGGCTGCCCAGCCGTCGCGGAAGCGTCGCTGCACCTTGAAAACGGCGTTCCACTGGTTGCCCTGCTGGGTGTTGGCGAACAACAGCGTGTTGCTGTAGTCGCGGTCGTAGTTCATGTACATTGGGCGACCATCGAAGGCGGTGTCGCCCGAAGGAACGACGTTGAGGTTCTGGTAGAGGATGTCCTGGGATGTATTCGAGTAGACAAACTCCGCCGTCGCCACCACGCCCTGCCAGCCGAGCTCGTGGTCGTAGCCGATCGTCGTGCGCATCACCGACGGGAACTTGAAATCCGGGTCGATGACATTGACCTCGTTGGTCGCGGCGCCGCCGAGATCGGTCGGCTGGCTATATGGATCCGGGATGAACTGGATGTAATTGTCCGGGCCGACATCGCCAGAGACGCGCGCCGACAGCCGCGTGAACTGGATGCCGGTGTTGCTGTACTGGTTCGAGAGCCACACATACGGTGTGCGACCAGAGAAGAGGCCAACGCCGCCACGCAGCTGTGAGGTGGCGTTGCCGGTGACGTCCCAGTTGAAGCCGACGCGCGGCGACCACATGGCATTCCCGTCCGGCGTCACGTCCGTGGAGTATCCGAAGGTGTCGTATACGTCCTGGTTGTTGGCCGGAGTCTCGGGGAAGAACGGCACGTCCATGCGGACGCCGAAGGTCAGCAGGAAGTTGTCCTTCACCTGCCAGTTGTCGCCGGCGTAGAAGCCGATCTGGTTGACCGGAAACTTGGCCGACTGCCGCGGGTCAGAGGTGTTCGAGAAGCTGTAGTCATACCGCGAAGCCCAGCCCCGCTCGAGGTCGTCCAGAGTCTCGAAGCGGTAGTAGCCGAAGTTGTCTCGGATGAAGAGGTTGTCGAACTTGAAAAACTCGTTGTGGGTGCCGACCGTGATGGTGTGGCCGCCCTTGTAGAAGGTCAGGTCATCGTTG
>CALAKE010000279.1 GCA_937922775.1 uncultured bacterium
AGCGCGCGGGCCAGGCTATCTTTCGCGAGCGCGAACGGGAGAGCTAGCGGCGCCACGGTCGGCTCACCCCTCTGAGCACAAGCCCGTGCATCTGTCGTCTGTCCCTTCCTGTTCCCACTTGCCTGTGTGGCTCCCACGACCCCACGACCGCTGTGCGTGACGGAATTGGCGAATACTGTGCTTCGGTGGATGCTCGTGCGCCGATATGACAAGTAGTGGAGTGACATACACGTCTATGGCCATCCCTGAGATTGCAGTCATGCTGCAGCAGGTCAGCGTAAACCCACATGGTCGGAGATAAAGGTGTAGATTCCCCACAAGACGGAGTGGTACCTACTTGTTTAGGTGCAGAATCGGGTGAGCCGAAACGAGGATGACACGGCTCTTTTGTTTGACTGTCCCGGGTGGAGCATCAGAGGCGCGATGCCCCACGCAGCCCACCAGAGGGGGCAGTGTTTTGGGGACCGCCGGTAAATGGTACGCCGTTCAGACCAAGCCTCATAAGGAGCGACTGGTCGTGGCCCACGCGAGGTCGAGAGGCATAACCGTCTATCGGCCCTGCATGGAGGCGCCTGGACGGATAGGCCGCAAGGTAGTCTCGTTGTTTCCCAACTATGTTTTCGTGCGCCTGCTCAGCGTTGAAGACAAAGTCTCCGTGCGCTACACGCCTGGGGTAAGCCGACTGCTAGGCCTGGGCAATGAGGCCGCTCCCATCGACGATTCCGTAATCGATCTGATCAGATTGCAGGAAGGGGATGATGGTCTTATCAGACCGTCGCGTGTTTTTCGCTTCAGCGAGACGCAGAAGGTCCGGCTTTGCGGGGGAGCCTTCGATGACTTGGAAGCGCTCTTCCAGAGATACGTTCCCGGGACCGATCGAGTTCAGGTGCTGTTGAACCTTCTCGGTCGTTTGGTGCCTGTGCAACTTCTTGCTGACGATGTGCTGCCGCTTGCCATGTAGTAGGTGAGCTGGCAGAGTGAGAGTAGGTGGCTATGATTGAATCCAAAATGTACAAGCGACGTGCTTTGGCGTTGGTCATCTGCGGGTTGATGGTGCTGACCCCCGCGGTTCCCGTGCGAGCTCAGGCCGGGTTTCTTCTCGGCCAAGTCCACAGCACGGTTGTGCTCGCCACCACTGGCGAGCCGGTGAGCGGAGCATCGATCAGCCTGGTCAACGTCACCACAGCCCAGACAGTTGCCCGAGACGTGACGTCCCCCGAAGGCACGGCGGTGTTCTCCGAGCTGACCTATGGGACCTATCAGGTAAGCTTGATGCCCTCCGGCGGATACGCTGGAACGGCGAGCCCTCTCTTTCTGGTCAACGCGGAGAACCCCACGGTCGAGATCAACATTACCTTGACGCAGGCTGCCTCCGACCACGATGAGATTCGAATGGCAACGGGCGGCTTGCTTCCTTTTATCCTTGTCGGGATCGGCGCCGTTGGGGCGGCTGCCATCATCGTCGCTGTGACCCGGGATGGCACAGGGTAGCTGATTCTCGCGGGTGCGTGGACCACGGGAGAAGACAAGAAGCGACGGGCTACAATCCCGAGGCATGGCTCACTCGCCTCACACCGCTCTCTCGGTTCTCGATATGAGGCACAATCCAGCGAGCAGTCTCCACCGGCGCCTCTACTTCCCGCTCGTGGGCGTGGTGGGATTCTGCATACTGACGCTCAGCGTGCCCTCCGCCTCTTCCCGAGCTGACGCCCTCTTTTCCAGAGAGATGCCGAAGCGGGGCGCTGAGGAGGCTCTGCAAGCCACTCACCTATCGGTCAGCAGCGAGGGTTTTCGTTTCGTCGGTGCCAGTACGGCTGGCCTGCCCCAGGAGTCGCTCAGCACTGGAGACACGATGCTCCTCGCCGTCACGCGGCGCTCGGCGTCTCTCGACGATGTGCTTGACCAGGGAGTGCCATTCCAAACTGACCAGATCCACAGGCTGCAGGGGTGGGGTGTTCTCGAGCAAGTCGGAATAGAGTTTCAGGCCCTCGTTCCCATGCTGCTTGAAGAAGACGCCGAATCCCTCAGGTCTCAACTGAGCGTACTCACCCCGCAGATCGTGGAGGCCCTGACCCCGGAGCTCGAGAATCTGTACCGGGCACTCGAGGAGATTGGACAGGAGGGCATTTTTGCGGCCACGCTGACCTGGATTCTCCAGGAGCGAGGCTGGCACTATCTCACCGCGGACCCGACGACTGATCTGCCGGGTCTCGTGGAACAGCAGCGCCGCGAGTATCCGGGTCGCGGGTGGTGGGGGATCCTCTGGTACACGGTCTCGTCGAGGCAGGCTGTCGGGCGCCCCCGATCCGTGAGATCTCAGCAGAGAATCCTGTTGTTGGATGGGGTCTCCGAGCCTTCCATGTCGAATGCTCCCGATGGCGGAATCACCAGCCTTGCCACAGATCTGCTTGCCCAGCTCGACGACGACGCCGAGGAAGTCCGACGCGAGGAGGATTTCCCAGAGCTCATCGCTGCAGAGCTCATGGATGATCGCGGACGTCTCCTGTTTCCTGTGCTTGCTTGGGATCCAGATAGCCCCGAAAGTCCAGCGGCCGCTGTGGAAGCCACGGCCGAAGCATTGGCACGCGAGATCCTGGCTCGCCTTCCGATGGCCGAGCTGCAGCCTCTCCTCGGAACCATCAACCCGGTGACTGTCGCCACGATTTCGTACGTGGACCTGGCGCCTGAGTTGTACACGACCATTATTGCGAGCGAACGATTCCTTCCGGATGGCCCTGCAACAGACTCCCCCAGGCCGTCAGCCATCTTGTGGCTGGACCTGCCACAGGGTGAGCCAGCCTTCGCGTACCCGCGGTGAGGAGGCCTGGGATCAGACGGACAGGTGGCAAATCCCACGCTGCCCGCTCTCGCCGCCGTCGCCTGGTGCCCATCTCCAGCAAGTCTGGCTCGATGCCGGCGAAGAAGGTACGGATCTCGGGTCGTCACCTGGCGGCGGGATCGGCGCTGGTAATCGTGACTGTCGTCCTCGTCATCTACCTCGCCAGGCTCATGGGCCCTCGAGAGGTGCCTGATCAGGTGATTCCGTCCGAAGCCACTCCGCCCGCGACGGTTGTCCAACAAGACCTGAATGGAGATGGCATCCCGGAGACGATCTTTGTCTACGGGGAGGACGGGCTGCCTGAACACGCGGAGGCGGACACCAACCAGGACAGGAAGATTGATCTCTGGGTACAGTACGAGAATCGTGGTGAGATCAGGGAGATCGCCTATGACCGTGAAGGCGACGGGCGTCCCGAGGAGTGGGAGATCTTCGAAGCTGGCGTGATGGTCGCCCGCCACCGAGACACCGTTGGAGATGGGCTGCCGGACCATTGGAGCCAGTACGGGGCGGATGGGACTCTCCTCGAAATGCACAGGGACACAAATGCTGATGGCCGACCGGATCTTTGGTCGTCCTACTACCCTGATGCGAGCCTTCGGAGTGTCGCCTATGACACCACCTCGACTGGAAACCCCGACCTCTGGTGCAACTACAGCGAGATGGGAGAAGTGATCTCGATCGAGACCGATACCGACGGTGACGGCAAACCCGACCATGTTCAGGTGCCCACTCAGGGGCAGTAGCCTGAACTGGTGGATCTCACCATTGTTCCCATGACACGGGTTCTTCCCACTCTGTTGAGTAGCGTGGCCAATCCCGCACGCCCTAGGCGATCATCGCCGGGGCCATCGTTTCCACCAAGACCTTCGCGACTGCTCAACGATTGGCTCTGGGTACTCGATGGGCCGGTTCTCGACAACCGCTCGCGGCACGTCCTCAACCATCCGAGTCGCAAGATCATCGCCAACAATCTCGGCGGCAACCCGTCGAGCTTCTGAAAGCAGCGGCGGGCGTCGCTCGGGGTCATGCGCGTCCGTGGCGATCATCTGTACCAGGCCCAAGGCCACCATTTCCTCGGCCCTCTGACGTACAGATGATCCGAACCCCCCCACCAAACTGGCGGCTGTGACCTGAGCATAGGCGCCCCCCTCCAAAAGATGGTGGAGCAGCTCAGGCTGCCGCGTGAACACCCGATTTCGTTCCGGGTGGGTAATGATCGGGGTTACACCGGCGAGGAGAATGTCGAAGAGGAGATGATCCATGTGAGGCGGCAGGCTGTCGCTCGGGGGCTCGAGGAGGAAATAGCGCCCCCCGTTGATCGTCGGGATGAGGTTCTCGCGAAGGTTCTCGGTCACCTCCGCATGTAGATGACAATCAGAACCGATCACCAAATCGAGGTTCTCTATCTGCTCCTCATTGCAGAGACGGCGCAATTCCTCCAGCGATTTCTCGACTGCCTCCACACTGGGAGTGGAAAAGAGACCCCGGTGGAAGTGCGGTGTTGCGACAACACACTCAATGCCGTCCCGCTCCGCCATTCGACACATCTCGACCGCCATAGGCCAGTCAACGGCACCATCATCGAATCCTGGAAGCACGTGGCAATGTACGTCAATCATTAGCTTTGCCGTGTCGGTCTCGAGCGGGATCGTCGCCTCGAAGTCCCCGCACCTCATCTACGCTTATGCCTATCATAGATCACGGATGGTCAAGGCCCGTATCCATCAAGACAGCGCCCCGCACCGTTCTCGATCAGCAGCATTGAGCACGCCTGGTGACTGATAAGC
The DNA here is from genome assembly GCA_937922775.1 of uncultured bacterium. Classification (GTDB taxonomy): domain Bacteria; phylum Acidobacteriota; class UBA890; order UBA890; family UBA890; genus CALAKE01. The sequence goes on from CALAKE010000279.1 coordinate 4,630, forward strand.
AGCCCCTTCGGATCTAATGCAAGACCTCTGCAATCCATGGAAATGTTGTCGGCAAAGGAATTAGGTCTTGTATTGGGTCGTTGCGATCTGCAATACAGAGGATATTGGAGGCTGGGCGTACGCACTCCCGAGGATCGGCGGGAGGCATGTGAACCAGAGCCGGGCAATGGCCCGGGCTCTGTCCCGTCAATTCCTTCCTGCTCGGGAAGCATCTTCGCACCATTCTCCACTGGACCCAGTGGACAATTGGAACGTGTAACCGCAATGGGGATCACCGCGAACACGAGGGGCGGAAGCCTACCCTGCAGCGGCTTGGGTGCGGTCAGTCGGCTCAATAGCCGTCGTAGCCACCGCAGCCAAGACTGCCAGGGCATAGTCGATCGCTGGAATGATCGTCGGGAAGTCGGTCATCGCGAACGCCAGGATGCCGACCCAAGCGGCCAGGCCCGCCAGGTGGACTCCCCGTTCCCACGGTTGTCGAGAGGCCCGCAGGCGTCGCCAGGTTTCCCTGAAGAAGACCACCAAGAACCAAAGACAGAGGATTCCTCCGATGACTCCGGTTTCCGCGACAACCTCAATGTACTCATTGTGGGCGTGCATGAAGATCAGCGATGTAGGCTCGATTTGATACCTCGGGAGCACCCAGCCAAACGTATTGAGCCCGAACCCTCTCAGGGGACGATCGGCGATCATCGCGGCAGCGCCTCGCCAGATGGTCCAACGGCTCTGGACGGAAACCTCCGTATCGAA
>CALAKE010000280.1 GCA_937922775.1 uncultured bacterium
CTACTTTTCGCGGTGATTCTCTGGGGCTGGTCCTTCGTGGCCACGAAGGTTCTCTTGCAGTATTTGTCACCCGTCGAGGTGATGGGGGCCCGCTTGCTGCTGGGGGTGCCGCCGATGGCTCTCGTTCTCTGGGTCAAGAAGATCTTTCCACGCTTGCCACGCCGGGACTGGGTACTCATAGGTGCCTGCAGCCTCGTTCTGATCACCCACTTCCTCGTGCAGATCACGGGAATGCAGTACACGTCGGCCACGAACACGGCCTGGATCATCGCCATCACGCCGCTGGCCATCGTTCTTCTGGCGGTACCATTCCTCGGCGAGAAGCTGCGTCGGCCGCAGGTTATCGGCATCATCGCGGCAACGTTCGGAGTGATGACTCTGGTTTCGCGCGGGAACCCTGCGAACCTGGGCAGCCTCACCAACATCGGTGACTGGATGGTTCTCGCCTCGGCCTTCACCTGGGCGGCCTACACGGTGCTGACACGGCATATTGCCGACGGTCGCGAACCCCTCTTCGTCACCACGATGGTCCTGGCACTGGCTGCGATCTCAGCATTGGCGTACATGGTGCCATTCACAGACTGGACGGTCTTTGTGGAGATGCCGCCGGAAGGCTGGGTCGCCACTGTGTTTCTGGGACTGTTCTGCATCTCCGTGACGCTGTGGATCTGGCACGAGGGCGTGGCGCGGATCGGCGCCTCACAGGCCGGCTTCTTCCTCTACCTGGAGCCACTATTCGCCACTTCCGTGGCTATCCCCCTGCTCGGGGACTACTTCGGCTGGTCGACCGCGGTAGGGGGCGCCTTCATCGTCAGTGGCGTCATGCTGGCCGAGAGGCGTGTAACCGCCGTTCCCAAGCTGCGCCGCTCTTGAACGTGCTGGTCGACCCCGAGGCCGCCGGGGTGGCCACACATTTTCTCGTGACCGATTCATCCGGCCTGAGTCCTTATAAGAACAGGATCTTTAAAACTGTTCAGAATCTGTCAAAAAGGCGAGCCCCCGGTCCTCATTAATTGCCCCCAAAAGGGCAAACAAGGACCGCGCGGTCTTGGTTGAAACATTCTGAACCGTATGTACAATACGCAGATCCACATAGCACCCTTAATCAAAAAACATTAACCTAGTTAACGATTTGGACGAGTTTCGTATGCCCGAAAAGACAGCGGCTCGCGTCAAGCTCTCGATCGAAGGCATCATCCTCGGGCTGGCTATCGGCCTGGTGGGAATCGTTGGTGTCTACTACGGCAGCAACAACTGGCATGCCCCGGCTCTCGCCTCGCAACACGGCGCCGGCATCGACGCCATGATGCTCTATCTGGTGGCAACTACTGGCTCGATGTTCCTCATTGGGCACCTGATCCTCGGCTTTCTCATCTGGAACGGCAGTCGCAAAGAGGATGTCTCGCTCCGGCTCGCCAGCGTCAAGACTGAGAAGTTCATGTCGATCGCGCTGGGCGTGCTCATGGCACTGATCGCCGAGGGTGGCGTCGTGATGATTGGCATGCCCGTTTGGGACGAATACTTCATGGGGGAGACTCCAGAGGATGCCCTCCAAATCGACGTCTTCGCCCAGCAGTTCGCCTGGAACATTCGATATCCGGGTCCCGACGGCATCTTCGGGCGTGTCGACTCGGCCCTCATCGACGAGTTGAGCAATCCAATGGGCATCGACCGCTCCGATGCGGCGGCCATCGATGATGTAGTCGTCATCAACCAGCTCTACGTGCCCGTCGACCGGCCCGTTCAGGTAACGCTGCGGTCGCGCGACGTGATTCACAGCTTCTTTCTGCCCAACTTCAGGGTGAAACAGGACGCGGTACCCGGAATGAGCATTCCTGTGTGGTTCGTGCCGACGCAGGAGGGCAGGTTCGAGCTCGCATGCACCGAGCTGTGCGGCCTGGGCCACTACCGGATGATGGGTTTCTTCAACGTACTCCCTCAGGGGGAGTTCGAGGACTGGCTGCAGCAGCAGTACGCCAGCAACTGAGATTTCAGGGAGGGCGCTCCGGCCACCTGTTGATGGCCCGCGGGCGCGGCTCCATCGCAACTCGGGATTGTGGAGGATCGGATGTCTGAGGAGAACCTGGGCTTCATTCGACGCTACATCTTCAGCCTCGATCACAAGGTCATCGGCATTCAGTACATTGTCACTGGCCTGTTCATGGCATTGGTCGGCGGTTTCCTGGCGTCACTCATTCGTTTGCAGCTCGCCTTTCCAGGGCGGCAGTGGCCGATGCTGGAAGCACTGCTGCCGACGGGCTTCATGGGCGGCATCATGGCGCCCGAGTTCTACCTTGCCGTGGTCACCATGCACGGCACCATCATGGTGTTCTTCTTTATCTCCTACGTGCTGGTGAGCGGCTTCGGCAACTACCTGGTGCCCCTGCAAGTGGGCGCCGACGACATGGCCTTCCCGCTGCTGAACATGCTTTCCTACTGGGTCGGCTTTCTCTCCGCCGTCACCCTGCTGGCGTCGTTCTTTGTCGAAGGTGGCGCCGCTGCGGCCGGCTGGACGGCCTACCCGCCGCTGAGCGCACTTCAGAACGCCATTCCGGGCTCGGGCATGGGACAGACTGTCTGGCTGTTGTCGATGGCCCTGTTCATCGTTTCCTTCACGATGAGCGGGCTGAACATCGTCACCACGGTCTTCACCCAGCGGGCGCCGGGCATGTCGATGTTCCGCATGCCTCTCACGGTGTGGTCGTACTTCCTGTCCGCGATCATGGGCCTGCTGGCCTTCCCGGCATTGACCGCCGCGGCCATCATGCTGCTTTTCGATCGCCACCTGGGCACTAGCTTCTTCCTGCCGAGCAACCTGTTCATCGCGGGCGAGCAGATCACCGCCGGCGGCGGGTCGCCGTTGCTCTGGCAGCATCT
>CALAKE010000281.1 GCA_937922775.1 uncultured bacterium
GGCGTCATCGAGAGGCTGCGCAAACCTCTGTTGGTGATTCGCGAGATCGCCGACGACCTCGGACGCCAGGCGGACATGAGGGTTCTTCATCAGCCCGATACGGGCATTCTCTGCTTCCGGATCGTTCCCGAGGGCATTGCAGAAGACCGAGTCGGCGACCTGCAGCAACACGTCTACGAAACACTGCTGCGGGGAGGTAAGCGCTCGCTTTCGATCTCCGAGATCGATGGCAAGACCTGCCTGCGCATCGTGGCGATCTCGCCCTCGGTAACGGTGGAAGCGGTGAAGGAGACCCTGCTGGAGGTTCGGCAGATCGCGGGGTCCTTCCGTTGATAGGCGCCATCTTCGAGTCCGGGGCTACATTGATCGATACTCTCCTCGATTACGCAGCCGTGTTCGACTCCTGGCTTTGGGGTATCTGGACGGTCATCTTCATTGCGGCGGTGTTCGTCTACTTCGCCATCAGGGCGCGCTTCTTCCAGGTCACCCATATCGGCCTCATCATGCGCAGCACCTTCGGAACCCTGCTGAGGGGGGACGATGGAGACGCCGAGCCAGCCAGCACGGAAGAGCGAAAGAAGCGCGAGCGCGGCCGGATGACGCCGTTCCAGGCCACGTCCACCGCGTTGGCGAGCACGGTCGGCATGGGAAGCATCGCTGGAATCGCCACGGCTCTGTCGGTGGGCGGGCCGGGATCGATCTTCTGGATGTGGCTGCTGGCCGTGCTGGGGATGATGACCAAGACGGCCGAGATCACCCTGGCCGTCCACTATCGCGACATCGATGAAAGCGGCCGTATACGTGGCGGCCCCATGTATTACATCCGCAAGGGCCTGGGCTGGCCCGTCCTCGCCACGGTTTTCAGCCTAGGGATCTTCGTCAACTCGCTGTTCAGCGCTTCACTGCTGCAGGCGCACACCGTGGGACGAGCATTCCTGCAATCGTACGGGCTCAGTCCGTACCTGGTCACCGGCGCCATGACCTTCGTGACCGCGATGGTGGTGGTAGGAGGAGTTCGAAGGATCGGGCGCTTCAGCGAGAGCCTGGTGCCGTTGATGTCGATCACGTACGTCGGCGGCGGGTTGCTTCTGTTCTTCGTCAACTATCAACAAATCCCCGAGGTCTTCGCTCTGATCTTCCGCTATGCCTTTGCACCGGCGCCGGCGATGGGCGGCTTTGCGGGAGTGGCAGTCTCGCAGGCGATCCAGTCGGGCATGTCGCGAGGGATGTTCTCGAATGAGGCGGGGCTCGGCACCGCTCCCATGGTGCACGCCACCGCCAGCACCAAACACCCCTTCCAGCAGGGTATGTGGGGAGCTTTCGAGGTCTTCATGGTCACCTTCGTCATCTGCACGATCACCGCGTTCGCGGTGCTCTCCACCGGCGTGCTGTCGAGTGGAGAGTCGGGGATCGAGCTGGTGATGATCGCCTTTTCGTCCGTATTCCCTGAGCAGGTGAGTGGCGCGTTGATCTCCTTCATCATCCTCACCTTCTGCTTGACCACGCAGATCGGCTTCTTCATCTATTACGAGACCGCGGCGGTAAATGTATTTGGACGAAAGGCGATGAAGTTCATCAAGTGGCTGTATTTCATCCCGCCAGTGGTTTTCGCGGGCGTGGCGGAGGTCGACCGGCTATGGGTGTTCGCGAATATCTCCGTGGGCATATGTGCAATCCCCAACCTCATCGCGGTCCTCGCCTTGAGCGGCGCCTTCTTCAAGCTGATGAGGGACTATCTTTCGGGGCGGAACCGATACGCGGCGGAGACGATCGACGCATCGAAGCAGTACGTGCAAATCGCGAAGTAGCACTTGCCGGACGCGGAGCATTCTGGAGAAGCTCTCTGCTCTCGATATGCTCCCTTTTTCGGTGATGCCATCTGAGGAAGAACCATGCGAATTCTGATCATCAATCCCAACAGCAGCGACGCGATGGCGGCAACGATCCAGCGCTCGGCGGAAGAGTTTGCGGACGACGCGTTCGAGGTGGTCACCAAGGCCATCCCGGGAGCGCCGGAGTTCCTGGAAACGTACCAAGACGAGCTGTTGGCCGCGCCGGGCTTGATGGAGCTGGTGCGGGCCAACGAGGACGGCTTCGACGCTTTCGTGCTGGCCTGCCATAGCGACACCAACATCGATGCGATCAAGGAAATGACATCGAAGCCGGTCGTTGGTATTGGCGAGGCATCGATGAAGCTGGCCACGATGCTCGGGCATAACTTTTCCGTCGTCACCACCCATATCCACTCGATTCCCGGGAAGCTCGCCCAAGCCCGCAAGTATCATCTCCAGGACCTGATGGTCTCGGTGCGGGCACCCGAGAAGGGGCAGGAGGACCTCGACAACGAGGACCTTTTTCTCGGGCTGTCGCAGAAGGCGATCGAGGAGGATCTGGCCGAGGTGATCGTTCTCGGCTGCGCCGGGCTGGCAGGGATGGACAAGAAGATCCAGGAAAAGCTCGGCGTGCCCGTTCTCGACGGTGTCACCTGCGCGCTGATTTTCGCCACCGGCCTCGTCCGCTACGGCATCTCGACCAGCAAGGCCCTGGGCTACGACCCGGATTACTGATCGTAGCGCGGGGCTGCCGCGGGCGGAGACGCGCCCGGCTCGAGCAGGAGGGAAGAGGAGTGAGAACGGAGATCGCAGCGCTGCTGGTCGCGGTTTTCCTGTTCCTCCTCTATCTCCTCGTCGAGCGGTTTTTGCTCGACCGGCGCCTCGAGTCGATTCCCCTGCGCATCGCCGTCACGGGAACACGCGGCAAATCGAGTGTCGTTCGCCTGCTGGCTTCGATTCTGCGGGCAGACGGCCGGTCGGTCTTGGCGAAGACGACCGGAACCGAGGCCCGGTACGTACTCCCGGACGGCGGCGAGGCCCAGGTGCCGAGACGCGGAGTCCCCTCGATCATCGAGCAGAAAAAGCTGATCAAGAGGGCGGCGGGTTCGGGTGCCGGCTGTGTGATCGCCGAAATCATGAGCATTCATCCGGAAAATCACCGCATCGAGTCGCACCGGCTGCTGCGGCCACAGATCGTTGTCCTCACGAATGCGCGCCTCGACCACACCGACGCCATGGGCGAGACGGAGGACGAGATCGCCGAGGTGCTGGCGCTGGGGTTTTCGCCGGGGGCCACCGTTTTCATTCCCGAGAATGAGAACCGCCGGGCGTTTGTGGTGGCCGTAGACCGAGTGGGTGGATCGCTGGTCGAGGTGGCGGAAGGGCCGCCGGAGCGCCACGGCATTCATGCCTGTGGCGGTTCAGCAGGCTTCCCCGAAGACCTCGACCTCGCCTGGGCGGTCGGCCGGCACCTGGGTATTGCCGACGGGGTGATTTCCGAAGGCATCCGCGGTGCAACCGCCGATGTCGGGGTTACTCGCATCTGGGAATATCGATCGGAGCAGGCCGCGAGGAGCTGCTACTTGGTGAACGGATTCGCCGCCAATGACCCGCAGTCGACACTTCAGGTGGTCGCTCGAGTGCGGAAGGCTCTGGCAGCGAGCCCCGACCGGTTCACCGGACTTCTGGCATTGCGTCCCGACCGCGGCGATCGAACCGTGCAGTGGATCGATGCCATCGCAAGCGGCGATCTCGACTGCTTCGCCCGTCTGTACGTAGTCGGCGGACACGCCCACGCCATGAGGAGAAAGGTCCCCTGGCTGAAGGTCCTCCGGGAAGACAAGCCACAGCAGATGATGAGCAGGATCATGGCCGACATAGAAGATGGTGGCATCGTGTTCGGCTGCGGCAACTTCGTCGGCACCGGGCAGATTCTTGTCGATCACTGGGAGAGGACGGGAACACCCCGTGGGCTATGAGTCGGCTCTGATCGGCCTCCTGATTTCGCTGGCGTTCATCGCCCTGACGGGCGTGTTTCCGGGCGGGATCATCGTGCCCAGCTACCTGGCCCTCTTTCTGACCGAGCCCGCCCGCATCGGCGGCACACTCATCGCGGCGGTTCTCACCCTGCTCACCTATCGCCTCGCCTCCCGCTATTTAATCCTGTTCGGGCGCCGCCGGCTCGTCTTCCTGATCCTGTTCGGCGGCATCTGGGCGATGATCTGGAGGCAGTTTCTGCCCTCGATCTTTCCGCTATCGCTCGAGTTGCGGGTGATCGGTTGGGTCATCCCCGGGCTGATCGCCAACCACTACGAACGGCAGGGCGTGGTCGTCACGACAGCCGCCCTCATCACGGTCACGGTGATCATCTACTTCTTGGGGCGACTGCTGGCTTTCCTTTGATCGGAACGCCTAGGCGCGATCGTCGACGCCGCGCACTATATCAGCCGCGATGCCGGCGGCGGCACTGGCGTCGAGACCAGAATCCGTAAGTGTGCGCCAGGTGCCGAAGTCGAGTACCAGACGCACAGCCACACTGAAGCGCCTCTTACGCTCACCGCGCATCGTTCGGCCGTGCGCCATCGTTGCCACGGCAACGTCGAAGAACGGCCACCAGATCTCGCTCAGAACGTCAGAGAGCGCAGGCAGTAGTGGCTCGTCACGCAACACCTTGCCCAGCATGTCCCTCGTACCTTCGTAGTACTCGTACATCTGCAGTAGGGCAAGGTCGAGACGCTTTTCGGGATCATCGATGCGGGCCCACTGCGCCGGGTCGGGAGGTGGATTCTGTGCGCTCCAATGGGCACCGCAAGCTCTGAAAATGTCGGAGTCGGTTGGGAAATGGTTGTACACCGTCATGCGACCGACGCCGGCCATCTCCGCCACCTCGGTGATCTTGGTCTTGGCGGGACCGACGGTGCGGTGTAGCTCCACAACTGCCTCGATGATGCGCTCGC
>CALAKE010000282.1 GCA_937922775.1 uncultured bacterium
CGAACACCGGCAGGCGATTCTGCACGACCATGAGTTACGTTTTTCCGGAGAGGTGAGCTCTGAGGGTGGCGGCGGGGCCATCATCCAGGGTGCGCCCGGCAAGAAGGTCTACGGTGGCATCTACCGGATCACCGCCGAGCAGATCGCTCTGATGGACGAGCGCGAGCTCGGCAGCGAGATGGACCCGAACCTGCGCGGCGCCCGCGTGAAGATCCTCGTCGAGGAACCGGGGAGCATACCGGAGTCAGCGGAGACCGCTGCAGGCCATGTGGCTGGCTCGCTCGAAGCCGAGGTCTACGTTGTTCCCGAGCCGAAGATCTATCGTGCGCCATCCGAGGCTTACCTGGGGCACATCACCAAGGGCCTCCGCTTCTTCGGGTATGAAGATGGTGTGGTCGCCGAGGTCGAGGATATCGCGGCGCGGGAGCCTACCGAGTAGAAATCCGCAGCCCTCTTCGCTCATGGGCCTGCTCCCTGCAGGTCGACATGGTGGTTGCCAGGCGCAGGCACCTTCGGGTACTTTCTGCCCCCCCCAAAAACCATAAGGAGATCTCATGGCTACAAACGACACGTGCTGCACCATCGTCCCCTACTTCAAAGTACACGAGGGCAAGCTGGACGAGTTCAAGGCATTTTGTGAGCGGTTCGTGGAGATGACCGAGCGCGAGCCGGGATGTCTGTACTACGGCTTCAGCTTCGACGGTGACCAAGTTCACTGTCGCGAGGGCTACGTCAACGCTCAGGGCGCTCTGGCGCATCTCGACAACGTTGGCGCCTTGCTCGAGCAGACGCTACAAATCGCCGATATCACCCGCCTCGAGATTCACGGACCGGCAGAGGAGATCGAGCAGCTGCGGGAGCCACTCGCTCCCTTCTCGCCTCAGTACTTCACCCTCGAGTATGGTTTCCGCCGCTAGCCGAGAGAGCTGTGGGGCCGGTGCCGGAAGTAACTGACGGCAGCTTCGGGCTGACGACATCGAGCTGTTCGAGCCATATCAATAGCGGGGCCCGACGGGAATCGGATTGCTAGCGTATGAGCCAGTCGAAGTCGGCGTCGAACGTCAATACGGTGTGCTCCTCGCTCCAGCCGACGCCGATCTCTACCAACAGCAGCCGGTCGAACGCTGCGTAGAACGCGCCAGCCATCAGTTGCGAGTGCCAGAGATCCGAGTCCTCGCCGTCCCAGAACACGCGGCCCGCGTCAGCGCGCAGCGTCAGACCCAGATCCCCCGGCACCGTGAGAGCCAGTTTCGCGAGCGCCCACCGCAGGCGCAACGTACCGTGCGCCATCGCGTCACCGGCGAACCGGTTCCAGTTGTAGGCGCTGAAATCATCTTCGCCGCTCAGGTAGGCGGCCTCGAAGTAAGGGTACTGTCCCCACGCTCTCTTTCCCCCGAAAGCGATGGACACGGTCACCGGCTGTGAAAGCTGCAGATGGGCCGCGGCAGTTCCCGCCACCGTCCCATAGGTATGTTCGACGTCCCACACCCGCGGGTACAAGGTCGCGGTGGCATCGACGTTGAAGCCGCTCGACAAGGTCGGCAGGTCGCGGCGTGAGTCGTAGTGGAGCTCGGCGCGCAGGCCGAGTTGACCGAACTTGTCGAAGCCGTACGGAGACTCCTGGGCGAGCAGCGAATCGGAGCCGGTGCCGCTGGAGTAGACATACTCAGCCACCGGGCCGACTCGGAACAGGGGGTTCTGCAGCTCTCCCCAAGCCAGGAAGCTGGCAGCGCCCACCTTGCGCTGGGCGATCTCGAAGAGCTCCTTGGGGCCCTCACCCGACGATTCGTTTCCGAGGCCGTAGTAGCGCAGCTGCTCGAGGCCGGAACCATATGCGGCCGCCTCGAAGTGCGGGCCCCCCGCGGTGCGACGGAAGTCGCCGTCGTAGCTCAGCAGCATCTTGTTCGTGCCGATCGCGTATGCGCCCGAAATCCGGTGGCGTGCCGCCCACGGCACCCTGCCAAATCCGAACTGCTTGAGATCGATGCCACCACCCAGTGCCAGACCGAGGTCGAAATGGTATCGGCCGACGAAAACAGGTGCCAACTCGGTGCCCCAATCTCTGTACGGCGCCCCTGGGACCTGGATTTCGAAATTGGCCCCTAGCATGGGGGAGAAGGCAGCTCGGGCGGCCTCGGCCGTGAGCTTGTTGGTGTAGCCGTCACCGTCTAGGTTTTCGTAGTACTCGACGCTGCCGTGGCCAGGACCTTCCAAAAGGTTCGTGCCGGGGCCGCCGATGACCCGCACTCTGATCCGGCCGGCGCCGACGCCTTCCACCGTCACGCGATCGTCGCCGCCCGCCAGATAGATCCTGATCTCCGAGGTTTCGTGGGGCTCGAAGAGACGCCGGAAGTGGGTCCGCTCTGCACACTCGTCGACGAAGCCCATGGTGACCTCGACGGACCCATCGGCAAACTGCTCGACCACCGTCGATTCGTCGCGGTCAGTGCCGTGCACGTCGACTTGGCCAGCAAGATACTCGTAGTACTCAGCTGCGTAGTCGACCAGGCCGTCACGGCGAGCCCGTAGGGTGTCCACGAGTTCGGCACCCCGCAGCGCCAAGTAGGGTTCCGGAAGGCGTGCCACGGCGGCTTCAATGGCCCGGTCGTCGAGGTCGGCCCGCATATCTGTGGCGATCTCTATCCACTCGGCCCTCTCGATGTCGGTCAGCACGATGCGGTCGAAGTCCGAGCCGTTGAACGCGATGCGCCCGACGGGGGGGAATCCAGGCTGGAAATCAGTCATCTGGCCGCCTCCAGCTCGGGTGATGATCAGCGCCAAGCCGTCGTAGCGAGAGAAGGCCTGGTCGCGATCCTCGGGGATCGGCTGCAGGCGCTCTCGCCCCGGCATCCGCGCCCAGCGCCACTGCCCGTAGTGCCGGTCCCAGTCGCCGATCAGCAAATCGAGCAGGCGGGCGCGCAAGAACGCCCTGGAGTCAGCGAAATCCGATCCCGCCGAGCGCCGCTCGAGATACTCGTCGTCGCCCAGTACCTCAGTCGAGCCGAAGGAGCCGTCGGTCGGGTGTTCGTAAAAGGTGCCCAGCACGCCGGCGAAATCCTCTCGAAACTCTCCCAATCGTGGATCGTCCGGCATGACCACAAGACGGTGGTCGGCGTGCAAGATACCGGCGGCTTTGGCGAGTCCGGCGGCAACGAGGTCGGCGGCCGGCATCGAAGAAGACACTTGATCCTGGATGATGTATTCGAGCCCTGTCTCGCGGAATCCATCCGGCAACACCAGCAACCCTCTTTTGTCAACGGATCGGAAGGTATAAGCGCGGCCGTCCTCGCCGGCGAGAGCCAGGCCCAAGGTTTGTAGCCCACCGATCCGCATCACCGGTGACAGTCCGGCGCCGGAGCTTTCGAGATCGAGGACCTCGACCTCTATGGGTTCGGCCCAAAGGTCGCGGTAGCCCTTGCCCAGCAGCCAGTCCTGTCCGGCGTGGGAGTCGGCATACTGGGCTCCGGCCGCCACCGTAACCGATTGCGGCGAGGCCTCGACTGATTGCGGCTCTGCCTCATCCTGCTGCGCCGCCGCGGGCAGGGAGGCGAGCAGACAAACAACGAGGCCACACGCCACTAGACTGCCTGGCCAGCGTTTGTCCGTATTACGGGCGGGCATCGTCGATTCGCTCAATGCATTCCAGTGTAGCTCTCCGACAGCCATGCGCTATGCAGCCGGTTCCTCCAAGGCTTCCACATCGTCTCTGGTGACCGTGGTATTCGGCTGGTCTTCGGGTCGCAGTGTGCCTGACACCACGAGGCTCACGGCGACGTTGTAGCACACTCGTCTCAAGGTGATCTCGAACGTGATCTCGGACGCCGGGATATTGAGGCTGCATAGCCATTCTTCAACGGATAAGCCGTATTCCCTGGTCCGGCGGATACGGGAACTCGACACCGTCTTCTGTCACCACTGCACCGTCATGGAAGGCGATGTAGATGTGCTTGCC
>CALAKE010000283.1 GCA_937922775.1 uncultured bacterium
GCCATACCGATGAAGTTCACGGTGCGCGACATCAGCGGGTGTACCTGGGAGGCGATCGGGTCGGCGAAGGGAGGTAGCCAAATGCGCGTGGGGAAGGGCGAGGACTGGTGCTGGACGTAGACGATCTGCGGTTCCCAATGCCGCCAGGTGCGACCGATGACGCGCGACTCGATCATGCTGAGCATGTAGGCGTCGCGATTGTTGTCGTGGCCGACGTACTTCTGGTACAGCTCGACCATGGGAGCGGTCTCGAACGGGGTTCCGAGGTTCGACTCGTACCATTCCGCCACGAGGTTCTGGCCATCGGGGTTGACCGAGGGCCACAACATCACGATGACGTTATCGAGAATGGCCTGAATCTCCGGATCGTCATCCCCCGCTAGGAGGTCATAGGCGAGCTGAATGGTGTGCTGAGTATGGGCCACCTCCGTGGCATGGAGCCCCCCGTCGATATGCACGATCGCTTTTCCATCGGCAGCGAGCTGGCGAGCCTGCTCGTCACTCAGCCCCTCCGGATGGGCGAGCTGCTGCGAGATCTCCCGGTATCGCTCGACATCAGCCAGGTTCTCTGGTGAAGAAACGAGAGCCATGTACCAAGGCCGGCCCTCCGATGTGCGTCCGACCTCTACGAGCTCGAGGTGATCGCTCGCAGCATCGAGCCTACGGAAATACTCGAGGGACTCGTCGTAGGTGGCGAGCTCGAAATCGGCACCGGGCAGGAATCCGAGAACCGACTCAGGTGTAGGAATGTTCTCTTGTGGCTCAGCGGGCGCAGAGCCGCCGCCAGCCAGAACGAGGATGAGGAATGCTGAAAACAGGGAGAGTTGACGCATTGTGGACATCACCGAGTCTTTGGCTGGCCTCTCAGCAGATCACGGTCGATCGGCGGAGCAAGGCGATCGTTCGCGACCCTACGAGATGCACGGCCTGGGGGCACTGCAACGAAGCCGAGGGCAAGATAACATGCGCAGATTGCCCCCCGTCTCAGGAGAAAACCATGAAGCCGCATCGCACACTTGTCGTCTCCCTCGTCGGCGTCGCCATGTTGATCAGCGTCGCGGGTGCTCAACAGGAGCTACCCGAGGTTGGTCCTGCCAATGGCTCACTGGTGATTGTCGGAGGCGCCATGCGGGATCCTGAAATCAGGGAGCGCTTCCTCCAGCTTGCGGGCGGCCCCGACGCGCCGATCGTGGTGATCCCCACGGCTGGTGGGCGCGAGCACTACAACGAATACAGCTCCGGACTGGCCGGGTGGAAAGCTGCGGGCGCGAGCAATTTGACGATGGTGCATACCAAGAGCCGGGAAGTTGCGAACAGCGAGGACTTCGTGAAGCCGATCCGCGAGGCCCGCGGCGTTTGGTTCAACGGCGGCCGCCAATGGCACCTCGCCGATTCCTACCTGGACACCAGGGTGCACGAAGAGCTGTGGAACCTGCTCGAACGAGGTGGCGTGATCGGCGGCTCGTCGGCGGGCGCGACCATTCAAGGTTCCTACCTTGCGCGTGGCGACACCAGCGGCAACACCATCATGATGGGGGATCACGTTGAAGGGCTCGGCTTCCTGAAGCACGTCGCAATCGACCAGCACCTACTACGGCGCAATCGGCAGTTCGATCTCCTGATGATTGTCGAAGCCCACCCGGAGCTGCTCGGGATAGGTATCGATGAGAACACCGCCATCGTGGTCCGCGGCGACAACTTCACCGTCATGGGGCAAGGCTACGTGGCCATCTACGATGCCGGCAGCTCCCTCGAAGATCAGCCTGGAGGAAGAGGGGGGCCGTTCTACTTCCTTGCTCCAGGCGACACTTTCGACCTGAAGACCAGAGAAGCTTTCAGGCCCACGAGAACCGAAGAGCCACTAGACCGCGTGAAGAAGAAAGAAGGAGGGGGGCAGTAGGCAACTGACCTCTCGCGAGGGCTCCTGTGCCTGGCTGTGGCGAGGACTCTGAACTGGAAACATGACCTGATGCGTGAAGCTGAACGACAAGATCTCATCAAGGCAATCCGCGACTCGATCATCGGTGACGATGAAGCGCTCGATGGTCCCTACGGTCGCCGGAAGATCACCTATGCGGACTACACCGCATCGGGTCGAAGTCTCTCGTTCATCGAGCAGTACATCTACAACGAGGTGTTGCCGAAGTATGCCAACACCCATACCGAAACCTCGGGTACTGGCCTGCAGACCACCCACTTCAGGGAAGAAGCGCGCGAGATCATCCGCAATGCGGTGGGCGCGACCGAGGACGATGCCGTCATCTTCTGCGGAACGGGCGCCACCGGAGCAATCAACAAGCTCGTCGATATCTTGAACATTCGCATCCCGGGTAACCTTGAAGGAAAGTACGAGCTCGGAAAGCAGATTCCCGACGAGGAGCGCCCCATCGTATTCGTCGGACCCTACGAGCATCATTCGAACGAGCTGCCGTGGCGAGAGTCGACCGCCGAGGTCGTGGCAATCGACCTCGATCCCGATGGCGGCATCGACTTGGAGCACCTCGAAAGAGAGCTCGACGCGTACTCCGACCGCAAGCTCAAGATCGGTACCTTTTCCGCTGCTTCCAACGTTACCGGTGTCGTGTCGGAT
>CALAKE010000284.1 GCA_937922775.1 uncultured bacterium
ATCCGCCGAGCTCCGCGCCGCCGAAGGGCAGCTCACCCATCGGCCGGTCCTTGAGCTCTCTCAAGACCTCGGTGGTGATCCAGTTGGCGATGCCCGTCGGATTGTCATGCGCACGGAGGGCTGCTTCGAACAGCTCGGCCACGGCCGCATCGCCGCTCAGAATGTCTGCCTGCGGTTCCGTGATGCCCAACTCCCGAACGTAGCGTTCGAAGCGAGCCGCTAGCTCGGGATCGGCGGCGCGTGCCCGCTCCCGAGCACCAGGCTTGCCGTTCGTATCCGGCTCCTCGGATGGTGCGCTGGCGGGTTCTCTGGATGCGCCAGACGACTCGACGAGCGAGTGGGAACGTGCGGGCCTGTTGTCGTCGCCGTCGGGCAGGAGGTCCATCATCGCCTCTGCGGCGGTGCGTGGCGGGATGGGGTCAGTTGCCACAGGCGCGGCGGCCTCTGGCTCGGTGGGTATCGCTGGACCCGCGGGTATGGTGGCCTCAGGCTCGGAGGGTATCGAGGGTCCCGCGGGTGCGGTGGCCTCAGGCTCGGAGGGTATCGAGGGTGCTGACAGAGGCTCTTCCTGTCGCCCGGTTCTCGCCGCTACCTTGGCCCAGGTATCGCGCAGCCCCACGACACGATTGAAGACGAGGTTGTCGGCCGTGGAATCGATGGGATCAGTGAAGAAATAGCCTTGCCGCTCGAACTGGAAGTGTGTCCCCGGAGGCGTGCCTGCCACGCTGGGCTCGATCAAAGCGCCGGTCACGACCTCGACGGAGTCGGGATTCAACGTTGTCTTGAAGTCTTCAGCCTCATCCGGGTTCGGTACCGAAAACAGGCGATCGTAGAGGCGCACCTCGACGGGAACAGCGTGCGTGGCCGAAACCCAGTGAACGGTGCCCTTCACCTTCCGGCCGTCGGGCGCCGAGCCGCCTCGGGTTTGCGGATCATAGGTGCACCGTAGCTCGATGATCTCGCCCGTCACCTCGTCCTTCACCACCTCTTCGCACTTGATGAAGTAGGCGTAGCGCAGTCGCACCTCGCGCCCTGGCGCCAGGCGGAAGAACTTCTTCGGCGGGTCCTCGAGAAAATCGTCGCGCTCGATATACAGCTCACGAGAGAAGGGAACACCGCGATAGCCTTCCCTCGGCACATCGTGCGGGTAGTAGGGCGCATCGAGATCGTCGACCTGCCCCTCCGGGTAGTTGGTGATTACGACCTTCAAGGGGCGCAGCACGCACATCACCCGTGGCGCTTTCTGATTGAGGTCTTCACGAATCGAGTACTCTAGCTTGCCGATATCGACGCGGCTGTTGGCCTTGGCGATGCCGATGAGATCACAGAAGCCACGGATCGATTCGGGGGTGACGCCTCGCCGCCGCAGCCCGGAGATGGTCGGCATGCGCGGGTCGTCCCATCCTTCGACCAGATGCTCATCGACGAGCTGCATCAGCTTTCGCTTGCTCATCACCGTGTAGTCGAGGTTGAGTCGAGCGAACTCCGTTTGCTCAGGATCGCCGACACCGCGAACGTGCTCGACGAGCCAATCGTAGATGGCTCGGTTGTTTTCAAACTCGAGCGTGCACAGCGAATGGGTGATGTACTCGATGGCGTCCGAAAGCGGGTGGGCGAAGTCGTACATCGGGTAGATGCACCAGTCATCGCCCGTGCGGTAGTGATGCGCGTGGCGAATGCGGTACAACAGTGGGTCGCGCATCTTCATGTTCGCCGCCGACATGTCGATCTTGGCGCGCAGCACATGGGCGCCGTCCTCGAACTCTCCGGCGCGCATGCGGCGAAAGAGGTCGAGATTCTCGTCGACCGAGCGATTTCGATAGAGACTCGGCACGCCCGGCTGGGTCACCGTGCCCCGGTTCTTGCGAATTTCCGCCTCGGACTGGCTGTCAACATAGGCCTTGCCGTCGAGAATGAGCTGCTCGGCGAAACCGTACAGCTGCTCGAAGTAGTCGGAGGCGTATAACGTCTTCCCTTGCCACTCGAAGCCCATCCAGTGGACGTCGTTCTGGATCGCCTCGACGTAGTCGACATCCTCGGTTGTCGGGTTGGTGTCGTCGAAGCGCAGGTTGCAGGTGCCGCCGTACTCCTTGGCGATGCCGAAGTTCAAGCAGATCGACGTCGCGTGGCCTATGTGCAGATAGCCGTTCGGCTCGGGCGGGAATCGTGTGGCCACACGGCCACCATGCTTTCCGTTCGCGACGTCCTGGTTGATCATCGCGCGGATGAAGTCGGGTCCTCGGGTGCGGCCGTCGTCTTTGTTATCCATGTTTCCTGCCGGCCTTGAAGGGTCTGCTTGGGGTAGGGGCAAACCCTATCTTAGCCTGCTGATGCCCCGTGACCATCAGATGAAGGTGAAGAGAAGTTTGGTGCTTATACTATATTAGGGATATACTAAATAAAATATGTGGCTTGTCTGCGAGCATCGCCGACTCCGGAAGCGCCTGAGGAACATCCCGACCGAGGTGCTCAAGCGATACCAGAAATGGAAGGACATTGTTGCGATCTCCGGTCCCCAAGGACTTCGGTTGATCAAGGGGTTTTACGATGAGCCACTGCGCGGTGAGTGGAGAGGCCATCGCTCCTCGCGGCTCGGACGTAGGTACCGTGTAATCTACAAAGTCGTTTCAGATGCGGTCCTTGTAAAGGTGATTGATGTCACAGCGCACGA
>CALAKE010000285.1 GCA_937922775.1 uncultured bacterium
GGAATCGGTTTCGGAATCTCATTCGGGAAGCGATTCTAGAGCCAGCGACGAATTTCAGTGGGCCTATTGAGTGACGACCTCATTTCGAGGCGGAAGCCACCGATAGCATTCGTCTAGCATCCTTCCAGTGGGTCAGGCTCGCTGCACCGTCAAGGTCCGCGGAATCTCGTTGAAGTCAGGGAGAATGCGCGGCTCCTGCCAGCGTCCGTCGCCAGCGAGGATGTCGGTCACGAGGTCGGCTTGTCCGTACCCGAGCTCGAGAACGAGGGGGCGGCCCGGCAGCAGCAGGTTTGCCGCCTGCGGGATGAGGCGTGCGTAGGCGTCCATTCCTTCGGGACCGGCTGCCCACGCCTCGCGAGGCTCGTGATCGCTCACCTCGGGGTCGACGTCCCGTCCATCCTCCGGAGCGTATGGCGGGTTGCTGATCACCATGCCGACCGTCTGGCGGACACCGGAATCTGGCTCGTGTTGATCGGCACCCAGAGGGCTCAGGAGATCTCCACGGATGAAGGCAATCCTGTCGGCCACGCCCAGGTTTGTCGCGTTCCGGCGGGCAGTGACGAGCGGGGTCGGCGAGCGATCGATGGGGCAGATGCGGCCGGCGGGCCGGGCGCGCGTCAGAGCGATGGAGATGATGCCGCTGCCGGTGCCGACATCGACAGCCCAGGGGGTCTGTGCGGTTGGCTGCCAGAGGGACAACGCCTCCTCGACCACCATTTCGGTCTCGGGGCGCGGGATGAATACGCCCGGCCCCACCTCGACCTCGAAATCGAGGAACGGCGCACGGCCGCGGATGTACTGGAGGGGCTCGTGTGCGGCGCGCCGCCGGATGGATCTGCGGTAGGTATCGGCCGCCGCGGCAGGAACTGGATCTCTCAGGTTGGCCAGCAGTTGCGCCCGGTTGAATCCCATGGCGTCGCCTAGCAAGAGCGTCGCCTGGATGCGTGGCCCGTTGATACCCTCCGCGGTGAGAATCTCTTCGCCCCAGCGCAGGGCGTCGGCGACACGTGGGAAATCCATAGGCGCGGGCGCGGTCACGCCCGCTAGCCTTCCGGCTGCAGCTCCGATTTCATGCGCTCAGCCTCGTAGTGAGTCGAGAGCTCGGAGATGAGGGGGTCGATGTCGCCTTCGAGGATGGCGTCGAGCTGATGGCTGGTGAAGTTGATGCGGTGATCGGTGACGCGGTGCTGCGGGAAGTTGTAGGTGCGGATCTTCTCGCTGCGGTCGCCGCTGCCGACCTGGCCCCGGCGCTCGGCGGCGATGGCGTCCTGCTGCTCCTGCATCTTGATGTCGTAGAGGCGTGAGCGCAGCACGCGCATGGCCTTCGCCTTGTTCTTATGCCAAGAGCGCTCGTCCTGGCAGGTCACGACCAGCCCCGAGGGCTCGTGCGTAAGGCGCACGGCCGAGTAGGTCGTGTTCACTCCCTGGACGCCTGGGCCCGAGGCGCAGAACGTGTCGACGCGAATGTCCTTGTCCTCGACATCGACCTCGACGTCCTCCGCTTCGGGGAGAACGGCAACGGTGATGGCCGAGGTGTGGATGCGCCCGGAAGCCTCGGTTTCGGGTACTCGTTGAACACGGTGCACGCCGCTCTCGTACTTGAGGCGGCTGTAGGCGCCCTGGCCCTCGATAATGGCGATGACCTCCTTGAGGCCACCGGTGCCGGTGGGCGAATCCTCGAGAACCTCCACCTTCCAGCGCCGCCCCTCCGAATAGCGCTGGTACATGCGGAAGATCTCCGCAGCAAAGAGCGCCGCTTCTTCACCACCCGTGCCAGCGCGCACCTCGAGCAATACGTTGCGCTCGTCATTGGGGTCGCGCGGCAGAAGCAGGCGCATGAGCGTGCGCTCGAGATCAGCCTGCTGCGCCTCGAGGTCGGCGAGCTCCTCCTCCGCCATCGCTTTCATTTCCGGATCGGACTCTTCCAGCAGTTCCCGGGTCTCGGCGATGCCCCGCTCGACATCCTGGAAGCGCTGGTAAGAATCGACGATCTCGTTCAACTCCGAGTGGCGTTTGGCGAGCTTCTGGTATCGAGCCGCGTCCTGAACCACTTCAGGTTGCGAGATCTCCAGATTCAGCTCCTCGTAGGACTGCACGAGCTCCTCGAGGCGGCTGACGACGGTTTCGTTCATGGTCGGAGGAGGCCTTGGGCCGACCGACTACGCTTCGTCCGTCGCTGCGGGCTCATCTGCGGCCGGTGCGGCGGCAGGTGCGCTCAATTCCTCCGCTGCCGGCGCGGCTGCCGGTGCGGCTGTCCCATCGGCCGTGGCCTTGTCCTTGTAGAAGCTCTCGTACTTGCGCTGGAACTTCTCGACACGGCCGGCGGAGTCAAGGAAACGCTGCTTGCCCGTGAAGAACGGGTGGCACTCGTTGCAGACTTCGAGCCGGAGCTCGGGCTTGGTCGAGCGGGTGGGGAACGTGTTGCCGCACGCGCACACGACGGTGACCTCGTGGTACTCGGGGTGGATTTCTGACTTCATCACAGCACTCCTTCTAACCAGGCGAATGCATTGCCTTGAGAAAATCTTCGTTCTTCGCGGTTTTGCCGAGTCGATCGATAAGTAATTGCATCGCCTCCGCCGGTCCCAAGGGCTGCAACACCTTACGAAGGACCCAGATCTGCTGGAGGCTCTGCCGCGACAATAGCAATTCCTCTTTACGTGTTCCCGATCGATTGATGTCAATGGCGGGCCAAATGCGGCGGTCCGCCAGCTTGCGCTCCAAACAGATCTCCGAGTTTCCGGTTCCCTTGAACTCCTCGAAGATCACCTCATCCATGCGGCTACCGGTCTCAACCAATGCGGTTGCGATAATCGTCAGGCTGCCGCCTTCTTCAATGTTACGCGCCGCACCGTAGAAGCGCTTGGGTTTGTGCAGCGCGTTGGCATCGACGCCGCCCGAGAGCACCTTGCCCGATGGGGGACACAGCGTATTGTAGGCGCGCGCGAGGCGGGTGATGGAGTCGAGCAAGATGACAACATCACGGCCTTGCTCGACCAGCCTCTTGGCCTTCTCGAGGACGATCTCGGCGACCGTGGCATGTCTTTCCGCGGGTTCGTCGAAGGTCGACGAGACCACCTCGCCATCGACAGAGCGTGACATCTCCGTGACTTCCTCGGGACGCTCGTCGATCAGCAGGACGAGAAGCACGACATCGGGGTGATTGCCCGTAATGGCCTGAGCAACGCTTTGCAGGAGCATGGTCTTGCCGGCGCGTGGCGGCGACACGATGAGGCCACGCTGACCCTTGCCGATCGGGCACAGCATGTCCATGATTCGCGTCGAAAGCTCTCCATTGCTGCCGAGCTCCAGATCGAATTTCTCATTCGGGTGCAGCGGGGTCAGATTGTCGTAGAAGGCCATGCGCTGCAGGCTCTCGGGGGCCTCGAAGTTGATCGACTCCACCTTGA
>CALAKE010000286.1 GCA_937922775.1 uncultured bacterium
TAACTGCTTTCTTGTCGGCCAAATGAGGGGTCCATCTCTGCCTTTTCAGGGTGTAGTGCGGCCCACCATTCGTGTTGCTGCACACGATTAGGTATTTTTTCGTACCTATGATGCGTTTTACGTTATAGACAGGTGTATCAAGCACCGATTCATAGGATTGAGATCCGGAGGAGTATGGGGACCGACCCAGCCACGAAATACCGGGAGCTCAACGACTTCCTGCTGAATGTGGGGAAGGACCCGTCGCACCTCGTCTTCGAGGATGAGCTCACCGGCATTCACAATCGCCGCTTTCTGCTCAGCTACTTTGATCAGAAGGTGGACTGGAATTGCCTCTCGGACTCTCCGATCTCGCTCCTCAGTGCGGACCTCGACGAGTTCAAGCTCATCAACGATCAGCACGGCCACGAAGTTGGGGACCAGGTTCTCACCTGGCTCGCCACTCTTCTGGCCGAGATTGCCAGTGAGTTTGGCTACGCGGTTCGCTATGGCGGAGATGAGTTCATGCTGTTGCTGCCTGGGGTCAGCGGCGCGGAGGCGCAGCAGGTCGCGTACGCCCTTCTTCAGCAGACTCGAGATCAGCCTTTCGGCCTCCGTCAGTCGGGCTCGGAGCCGTCAGTGACGGTGAGTGTCGGCGTCGCTTCCGCACCGGAGGACGCCTCCAGCAGCACGGGCCTTCTGCGGGCAGCCGACACGGCCCTCTATCACGCAAAGAGGGCGGGGAAGAACCGGGTATCTGCGGCCGGAGAGATCGATCCGGAAGTCGTTTTCGAGAAGACAGCCCTCCACAAGCTGCAAGCTACCAGTCTGTCCGGGCGCGCGAAGGAATTTTCGACCGTATCAGCGGCCTTGGACCGACTCGCCGACAATGAAAGCACCTTCCTCATCGCAGACGGGGCCCCGGGGATGGGGAAGACGGCCTTCATCGACGCCATTCACGAACAACTCGCTGGCAACGACAGATTTCGACTGGTCCACGTCTCAGGCGTGCAGCAGGAAGCCTATCGCCCGTACTACCTCGCTGCTCAGATCTTGACGATCATGCTGCAGGACAGGGAGGACGGTGGAGGGGAGATCCTCGCCAGCTTGTCCCACATGGAAAGAGCTCATCTGGCTCACGTGCTGCCTCAACTCGCGGAGTGGACGCCGGATCCAGCGGGCGTGACCTCGGAGGAGATGCCGCAGGCCTCCGCAGACGAGGAGAGCCTCACGCGCGAGGGAATCTTCACCTCAATATTGCAGTTGATTCTCAGGGTCTCTGTGGGTCGCCCTCTCGTGTTGCTCATCGACGACTTGCAGCTCGCCGACGAGGCTAGCCTTCTGCTGATGCGGATCCTCGTGCATAGAGATGAGTTGCCGGTCTTCGTGTGCGGCGCTTCCCTCGAATCTCTCGAGGTCGGGGGCACGGAGGAAGCACCTCCGCTCGAGAGGTTCCTGGCCGAATACCAGAGAGAGGAGGGCTGCGTCCGAATCAAGCTGCAACCGCTGTCGGAGGACGACATTACGGCCCATCTGAGGGGGATGTTCCCCGGTCTGAGCTTGCCGAGCGGCTTTGTCCATGAGCTCGTGGAGATTACACAGGGTAATCCCCTGTTCGTTGGCGAAATTGTCCGCAAGCTGGTCACCGATCAGATGCTTTCGTTTACCGGGCAGGAATGGATCATCCTGCCGCTCGACCAGAGCTACCTGCCACGCTCGCTCGAGGAGATCGTCTTGCAAAAGATCAGCGACCTCGACGGCGAGAGTCGGAGGCTTCTCCAGCAGGCATCGGCCTTGGGTGAAGACGTTCCCGTCAGCGTCCTGACCGGGGCCACCGAGCTCGAGGAATCCAAGGTGTTGGAGTTTCTCGATCGTGCTGAGGCATTGGGGCTGGTCAAGCTCGGCTTTCAGGTCAACGACGAGATCATGCGATTCCTGGGCAAGCGCGTCCTCGAGATCAGCTACGGCACCATCGACGAAGAACAACGCCAGGAGCTGCATGGGCGCGTCGGAGCGTACCAAGAGAATCTCTACGACCAACGCCTGCTTCCGTCCGCTTCACTCCTCGCCTATCACTTCAAGCGGTCGTCAGATCAGGAAAAAGCCCGCAGATACGAGCAGATGCAGATTGCCTATCGGCAGACGGTCTTCGACGCAGATGAGGCCGCAGGGTATACGGGCGACCCGATCGAACCTGAGCCCGAGACCGGACAGGCACTCGAGGCCGAGTCTCTTCTCCTCCTGCCCGATGTACTTCGCTCCCTGCTCATCGGTGTGCGGAGTATCCAGCTCTATCCGCCGGAGAGCAATGCGATTGTGAGGGCAAGACGCGAGGCTCATGAGGCCATCGCTGCGCTCCTCGAGATGGTTGGGCGACTCAATCTCTCTCTGCACCAGCGCACGCTTTGCGTCAACGGCGAGGCGGTCGACGCGACCGAGTTCGGGACACTGGGGAGCTCGTTTGTGGAGTTACTCCTCCGTGCCGATTTGCGATCTCTGGTCTTCGTAGATGGTCTCTCGGACATAGAGATCCGTCACCTCGTGGAATGCCTCGCCCATTTCAGGCCAGAGGAGATCGTGCCGGGCTTCTGGAAGACGTTCGCGATCGAACACGAGATCCCGAATATCGAGCTGCGGCAGGTGCGGTACGCGGCAGTCCGTGACGGGGCCCAGAATACCGCAGGCGGGCCGGCGGGACCGCGCGCTAGAGAGGAAGTCCTGTCAGAGGAGGATCTGACGGAGATTCCCAACATACTCCGTGCCTTCCTCGCCGCCGCGACGAGTGTTCGGCTGTACCCGATCGGCAGCGAACCGGTAACAGCCGCCGTGGAGGAGGCTTACTCCTCGGTATTGGGGATTTTGGGCCGTCGAGCCAGCCTCAGTCTGGCCGGGATGGATGACTTCCTCTTGGCCAATGGCAGCAGAATCAGCAGTCCCGAACAGGAGACTTTGACGAGCAGCTTCCTGGAGCTCCTTCGCTCGGTAGGCCTCAGGAGCATCACCATTTCCTCTAGGATCAGCAAATCCGATCTGGAAGTCTTTCTCTCCGCGCTGCGCGAG
>CALAKE010000287.1 GCA_937922775.1 uncultured bacterium
CTTCAACATCATCACGATCGCCGAATCGCCGGTGAACGAGGCGGTGCTGTGGGCCGGCACCGATGACGGCAACGTGCAGGTGAGCCGCGACGGCGGCGTGAGCTGGAGCAACGTACGCAGCAGTATTCCCGGTATCCCCGAGAAGATCTGGGTGAGCCGGGTCGAGGCCTCGTTTCACGCCGAGGGAACCGCCTACGTTACCTTCGACAACCACCGCTATGACGATATGCGGCCGTATGTCTTCAAGACGACCGATTTCGGCGCGACCTGGGTCGATATCAGCGCTGACCTGCCCGACGGCGGCAGCGTCTACGTCATCAAGGAAGACCGCATCAACCCGAACCTCCTTTTCGTTGGTACCGAGTTCGCGGTCTTCGCCACCGTCGACGGCGGATCGAGCTGGCAGCGCCTGCGCACCAACCTGCCCAGCGTCGCGGCCTATGACCTGGTGATCCACCCGCGCGACGCGGACCTGGTGGTGGGAACGCACGGCCGCAGCATCTGGATCCTCGATGACATCACGCCACTGCAGCAGCTCACCGACGAGGTCCTGGCTTCCGATGTCCATTTGTTCGAGAACCGTGAGGCGACAAAGTGGATCCGGGTCAACCTCGGCCGTAAACAGCCGAATTTTCTCTTCCGCGGCGAAAACCCTCCATACGGCGCTCTGATCAACTTCTACCTGGGCGCAGATCCGGCAGAGGGTGAAGAAGTGAGCCTGGTGGTCGAGGAACTCTCCGGCGGCCGCCGCGCTCGCCTGAGCGTAGATCCGGCCGCGGGCATCAACCGATCGCGCTGGGCGTTCCAGTTCCCCGCAACGCTGGCCGAGCGCGAGGAGTTTGCCGCCCGAATGGCCTGGGTCATCAGCGAGCTTGAAGCGCGGGTCGAGAATCCCGAGCTTCTCGCCTTGCTGCCCGAAATCCGCACCGAGCTCGAGGCGATCGAGCTCGACGCACCGCAAGGATGTGAGCGCCGCGGCCGGATGTTTTTGGGCGGCGGGGCACGGTCTGGTGGCGGGCAGGGCGGCAGGCCAGGCGCGAGCCTGCCCAACATCTGCGACCAGCTCAACGGCGTCCGCCGCGCTCTGGTCGAGGATTTCGCCGGCTACGCCGGCGGCCAGCCATTCTTCGGCCCGAAGATCGAAAACACGATCGCCCCGGCGGGCGAGTATCGAGTGGTGCTGACAGTCGGCGACGTTGCCGTCGAGGGCACGCTCACCGTGCGCGACGATCCGCTCGTCACGGCGAATCGAATCCGCTGACCGGACCTGTCAGGAGCCGTTGTGGTCGGTGCGCCGTAGCGTCTCCGACGGCAGCTCGCCGAACTGTTTGCGGTAGTCGGCTGCGAACTGGCCGAGGTGCCAAAACCCGTACCGGTTGGCGATGTCCGCGATCTTGGCGCCTGGACCAGATACCTCGAGCTCCAGGCGTGCGGCATCGAGCCGCATCGATTTCAAATAGGTCTTAGGTGTGACCCCCAAATGCCCGCGGAAGGCGTAGTTCAGGGTCCGCCGGCTGACACCGGTCGCTTCAAGTAGATCCTCGACGGTGAGGACTTCCTCACTATTATCCTCCGCGAACTCCACGGCGCGCCTGGCCGCCTGGTACCTGAGCTCCTCCGGCGGTAGGCGCAGATCCACGTCTGATCCCGCCAGCGCAGCGAGAATGCGCCCCGGGATCTCGTGCTCGAGTCTCTCGACGAGATCCGCAGGAAGCACGCTTGCTGGATTCCGCTCACGGATTCCTTCGACTTTTGCGCAGAAGGTGCGCACTACGCTTCGCAGATCCGCCATTTCGTCCAGATCAGGCAAGGTCACCATATCGGCGCCATCCAACTTTCGGAGAACCTGCTCGAAGCCTAGATGCTCCGCGACCAACCCGAGATGCCGCTCGGCAAATGAGATTACGTAGCAATGGAAGCCGGCGGCCGCCACAGCCTCGAAATCGCCCAGCGGGTGGAAGACGATGAGCGTAGTCTCGTCGACCTCGCGACCACCCCATGTGACGTCGGTAACTCCGCTCTCGAGCACGCCGAACGTACGCATGCCCGCGGGGGATACTCCTCTTTGATGGAACCTCCTGTTGAAGCGAGCACGGCTCAACAAGCAGCGACCCGTGCCGACCTGCAGGAGATCAACCGTTAGAGGCCCCTCGTCGATCTGACGGAAATCGATGTCCCAGCCCTGAACCTGAGTCGTCAGGTCGTGCATGCTGTCGAATCTTCTGCTGAGCACCCACGAGGGACCGTGCGCGTAAGCTTCCGGCCGGGCCGGAGCTTCGGTCTCGCCCGACTCGTTCATCCCGGATATCACCTCGTGCGGGTTTTTGATGCGGTGAGCCTGAATCTTTAGCAGACAATACCGGCAATGTAAATGTTTAGCCGGTCCAGCCAATGCTCCGGCATTTCCCCTTGCTGTGAAGTGTGATGCCCGTGACAACAGACTCGTCACCCAGGAGTCGCCGATCGGGCGGCTGCCGGCGTAAGATGGGGCGCCCTCCCCTCTCTCCGGAGGAGGCACGCCCCAATCGGGTCGTGACTTTCGTCACGAATACCGAGCTGAAGGCATTGGAGTGTCTCGCAGACCGGAGGGGCGAATCACTTTCAAAAACCGTTCACGAGATTCTCGCGAGGTCACTTGCAGCGTCGAATGACTGACCCCGCGACACCAAGTAACCGGCTCCATGAGGGGCCGCGAGGCTCGGGGCGAGAGCCAGGGGCGAGCACCTTTGCCCCAAAAGGAGGAGAACACCATGATGTCTAAGAAGCTCCCCGCCGTATTGGCATTCCTAGTGCTTTCAGGCGCCTTTGCATTCAGCCCGCAGGTGGCCGATGGGCTGCCGGTGGGCGCCGCGGCTCCGCTACCGCAGGTGCCATCGGGGCAGATTGTCCACGACGCCGAGTACTACATACTCGAAGCTCAGAACGGGCAGGTTTGGGCCGCGGAAGACGAGCAGCTTTCGGCCCGGCTGGCCGAGCTGCGAGAGCAGTACGGTGCCCCCCCCAACATCATTCACTTCATGTGGGATGATCAGCCGGTCGGCGCCGTCGGCGTTCCCGCCATGCAGCAGTTGCGCGGCTACGAGACCCCACAACTGAACCGCATGGCAGCCGAGGGCATGCTGTTCACCCGCATGTATACGGAACCGTCCTGCACGCCGACCCGCGCCGCAGCGATGACGGGTCAACTTGCGCGACGGACGGGCATGTATTCGGTCGGCTTTCCGATCGAGTACGAAGGTATGGCGGCCGAAAACGTCACGCTGGCGGAAGTGCTATCGCAGGCCGGGTACGCTACCGGCTTCTACGGCAAGCTCCACCTTGGCGACATCGAGCAGTCCTACCCGCACAATCAGGGCTTCGACGAAGCCTTTACGGCCATCTACAACCAGGCCGTAAGCCTATGGAATGTGGAAGCCGAGGCCGCGAATGCCGTCGTCGCCCTCAAGCACGAGCTGCTCACCGTCGATCCATTTCCTCTCGACCGCACCTTCATCCAGGACGGCTACGTCTTCTATATTGAGGGCGAGAAGGGCGGGCAGGCACGGGAATGGTGCGGAATCACCAACGAGTGCTACAAGGCCTTCGACCAGGAAGCCCAGGAGCGGGCGCTTGCTTTTATCCGCCGCAACGCTGAGGCGGGGAGGCCGTTTTACGTAGCCTGGTGGCCGCTGATGACGAGCTTCATTCCGGACCCTGTCAAGACCACCTGGCAACGAGGCTTGGTAGGAGAGGCCTATCACAAGAACCTCGATCCGAGCGTCGGCGCTCTTTTGGAAACCCTGCAGGAGCTCGACATCGCCGAAAACACGCTTGTCGTGGCAATGTCGGACAACGGTCCGATGACGCACAACCCACCCCCTGGGGCGGGCCTGGGTGACGGTTTCTTCCGCGGCGGCAAGGGTGATTTTCTCGAAGGGGGTGTTCGCGTCGCGGCCCAGGCCTGGTGGCCGGGCATAATCGAGCCCAACCAGGTGGTCAGTGACATCATTCACGTCACCGATCTGTACACTACGTTTGCGCGTCTGGCCGGCGCCACCCAGTTCATCCCCACTGACCGCATCATCGACGGCATCGACCAGAGCTCGTTGCTTCTGAACGGGCAGGATCACAGCCGTCGGGACCACGTGTTCATCTATGCTGGCCCGAACTTGGCGGCGACGGTCAAGGGGCACTTCAAGATTCATTGGTACGCGGCGGACCCGCTCCAGGCGGCGGGCGGAATTACAGCGGTCTACGACCTGCTGAACGATCACCGTGAGGTAAGTCCGGTTGTAGTCGGCGGCTTCCATTTCAAGGAGCCCTTCCGCCGCATGCGGGCGCGCCACGAGCTCTGGGTCCAGCGCTACCCTCATCGGAATCGCGCTCACGGGCCGGCCTACACGGGCATTTCGAACGCTCGTCCGGAGACTCTCCGATTGATGAGCCCGCCGGTCGATTTCGAGACGCTCCCCTTCGACCTGCTCGATTTCATCGAGTACCTAGACCAGCTTCCCTTCGACCCGAGCGGCGAGCCGGACATGGGTGGGCGCCGTGCCGGTGGTGGAAGTCGATAGGGGGGAGCAAGAAAGCTGAGCTTACGCTCGCCAGAATTTCATACCCCAAATCTGAAGAATCAAATCCAGAAGTGAAGGAGGAAAGCAAGATGAGCAAACGACACGCAGTTTCGAGTCTTTTACTGGCAGTGGTACTCGCGGCGATCGCCCCGCACGCTCACGCTGAGCCCACCGCCCCGGCGGCCCAGGACGATGGTGGTACCGCCCTCGAGTTCACGGTCGCCCCGTACTTCCTGTTTCCCACCATGACCGGCGACGTGGCGATCAATGGCATCGACATGGAAGTGAACGTCGGTCCCAGCCAGATCTTCGAGAATCTACAGTTCGGCCTCATGGGGTATTTCGAGGTCAGAAAGGGATCGTGGGGGTTCGCGTTCGACTTCCTTTACATGGACCTCGCCACTGCCGCTGAGCTGGCGCCCCCGGTCGAAGGCTTGCCTCCTCTCGGGGCAGACTTCGGTATGCAGCAGGGCATGTACGAGTTGACGGTCATCCGCCGCGCCGAACCCTGGGCAGACGTCATCTTCGGAGTGCGCATCAACAACATCAGTAGCTCGTTTCAGGCCTACACGGCGCCGCTCGAAGGTGACATCAGCGAGACCTGGGTCGATCCCTTCGTCGGCATCCGTCTCATGGTTCCTTCGGATACGTGGGTGGCGGGCGTACGAGTTGACGTCGGTGGCTTCACCGCTGGCTCCAGCATCGCGTTCCAGATCTACCCGACTGTCGGGTATCGCGTCACCGATTGGGTCACGCTCGGCGGTGGCTTCCGGTACCTGTGGATGGACTACAAGAAGGGTGAAGAGAGAGAGCGCTTCGCCTACAAGATGGCGACCTATGGTCCCTTCTTGGGAGCGGCATTCCACTTCTGAGGCACTCCAGGTCGGAAGCAATCCACATCTGATGCCAGATGCTGACGATCGATTTCCTCGCGAGGCGATCTCTCTCGACTGCGGGGGCGTTGCGAGGCAGTGATCCGTGTCTCAGTTGACAGGGAAAGGAACTACCAGATGAGCTCAACCCGACGTCGATTCCTGAGAAACAGCGCCCTCGCCGGAGCCACCCTGGCTGGTGGTGCTGCGGCAGTACATGGCTGCAGTCCAGCGAGTAACGACTCCACTTCCGCCGGTGCCGGAGCCGCGTCCGGCCAAGCGTCAGGTGGCCTGCCGATCACGGTGGCGGGGTATCCATACGACCGGGTCGCACCGCTCATGGACGGGCGCGTGCAGATCGAGGGTGTAGATCTCGAATTTGAGGTCTCCAGCATCGGGCTCATGAACGAGCATATCTTCGGAGGTCCACAGACTCGGGAAATGACGGAGGTCGGCCTCCACCCATTCATGCTTGCCTACGCGAACGAAGATTTTCGCGGCTACAACCTGATCCCGGTCTTTCCATTGCGCACGTTCCGCCACAAAAGCGTCTTCGTCCGCACCGATCGTGGCATCGAGACGCCTGAAGACCTGCGCGGCAAGAAGATTGCGACACCAGGTTACTCATCGACCTCACTGACCTGGATCCGCGGAACCTTCAGCGATGACTATGGCCTAGACCCCCGCGATGTGGAGTGGATCGTAAGCTCGGTGAGCTCCGAGTCGGACTCGGGCAAAACATCCTCCCTGGAAAACTTCATTCCCGAGGGGGTGCCGATCAGCGCCGGCCCCGCTGGAGTCGATGAGTCCGAGTTACTGGTGTCCGGCGAGGTGGATGCGATTTTCCATGCACTCGAGCCAAAGGCCTACAGGGAGGGTGATCCGATCGTCGACAGACTCTTCACCGATCCCCGGACGACCGAGCGAGAATATTTTGCCCGAACCGGCATCTTTCCGATCATGCACGTCGTGGCGATACGCGACGACGTCATAGAGCAGCACCCCTGGCTGCCGCTGGCCGTTTTCAACGCATATTCCGAGGCCAAGCAACTCAACCACGACCTCATGAAGAACCTCGGCTGGGCCCTGATCTCATTGCCCTGG
>CALAKE010000288.1 GCA_937922775.1 uncultured bacterium
GGCCCAGCGCGTGCTGGAGGCCTCCGCGAGCACGAGGCTCGTCGTCGCGGAAGCCATGCATTTTCGCTACCACCCTCTTGTCGACCGGGTGCGAGAGATCATTCGCTCAAGCGAAATCGGAGAGCTCCAACGCATCGACGCAAGCTTCTCGGCGTACTTGCCCTTCAACGATTTCCGATTCGACTACGCGACCGGAGGAGGCGGGACGATCGACATGGGCTGCTATCCCATCGGCTTTGTCCGCGCGGTCACCGAAGAAGAGCCGACGGTCCTCGAGGCAGAGGCCGGCCTTCACGGCACATTGATCGACCGCTGGATGCGTGCGCGGATGGAGCTCGCATCCGGCTGCGAGGTACGCCTGTTCGTCGGGATGCGCTGCAGCAAGCTCCTCTCCGTCTCCATGAAGATCAAAGGCAGTGAGGGATCGATCGGCATCCTCAACTTCATCAAGCCCGAGGTCTACCACCGCCTCAGGATCCGGACCGAGGCCGGGGTTCGCAACGAGCGTGTCCCGGGCGGCTCCACGTACAAAGCCCAGCTCAAGGCATTCGTCGAAGCGGTTCGCGACGGCACCCAGCCGGTCACGACCGTCTCGGACGCCGTCAAGAACGCACGCGTCATCGATGCCGTCTACCTTGCGGCAGGGCTCCCTGTCCGAGGCGATCAGGCCGTGTTGCGCGAGCTCAGCAACCAAGGAACAAGGTGACGACCGTAGACCTCAAAGGGAAGAACGTGCTCATCACCGGGCCGACCAGCGGCATCGGCCGGGGCACTGCGCTGGCGCTGGCCAACGCGGGCGCGAAGTTGGTTCTCGTGGCCCGGAACCCGGACAAATGCGAGCAAGTGGCCCGCGAGATCGTGGACGCCGGTGGAGAAACCCCCATCTCGATCATCGCCGACCTGTCACTGCTCTCCAAAGTCGAGCGGGCCGCCGATGAGTTCCTCGCCACCGGGCTTCCACTGCACATCCTCATGAACAACGCCGGTCTGATCAACCAGCGACGCACCATCACTTCAGAAGGGCTCGAGCAGACGATGGCGGTGAACCACTTCGCCCCGTTCGCGCTTACCTTGAGGCTCCTGCCGAGCCTGAAACGGGCCCCCAGTGCCCGCATCCTGAACATCACCTCCAACAGCTATGCAATCGCTCGCCTGAACCTCGATGACCTCACGTTCAAGCGATTCTACTGGCCGATGGGCCCCTACTCCGCGAGCAAGCTGAGCAACATCTACTTCACCCGGGAGCTGGCGCGTCGACTCGAAGGCAGCGACATCACGGTCAACGCCGTTCATCCAGGGCTGATCTTCACCAACCTCGGCATCGGCAACAATCCGGGGCTCGCCCAGAAGGTGCTCGGCTCGATCTGGAGCAAATTCTCCCTCCACGAATCAGAGGGCCACCGGTCCCCGTTCTACGCAGCAACCGCTCCGGAGCTCGAAGGGGTGACAGGCAAGTACATCGCCGACTGCCAGCTCGCCGAGCTGAAACCCATCGCACTCAGGGAAACCCCAGCCAGGCGCCTCTGGGAAGTCAGCGAAACCACCACAGGCGTCCGCTTCCCAACCTGAGGCGACGTCTCCTACTGCACGATAATCACGGTGTCCGTGCAGCCGGCCACGACGTTGAGCTCTGCTCCGTCACCAGCGGCGCTCACGGTATCGCAGGCGTTCTCGCAGAGGTGGATCTTGGTTGGTGCGCTCGGGACGTCATAGTACCAGGCGGGTTGGTCTGAGGGACAGGCACCAGGGCTGCCGACCTGCGGGATGGTCGTTACGGTTTCGCCCTGAGTGAGGGTCACATTGACCTTGCCGTAGTCGAGCACCTCTCCCTCGGGAGCGGTGAGGCCAGTGACGTCGATCTCGCACGGTAGCGGCACCGCCTGCTGGGAGATCGCCTGAAGAGCGTTCGCCAGCACCTCGCCCGAGCCGTCGCCCACGTTCCAGTAGTGGCACGGGGGTATGAGGCTGCCGCAGAAGTCGTCGTGGGGGGCGGCGCCACCGGCCACGGCGAGCTCCTCGAGCCTGCTCTCGTTCGCGCCGGTCATCCCGATGATGAAGGTTCGTAGGCCTGTGTCCGTTAGGTGGTCTTCGATGATCCCGGCGAGGCGCGAGTTGTTGGTGTCGCAATTCGTCGCGTCGCCATCGGTGATGAGCACGCCGATCATCTCGCGTCCCTCCGCCTCGTGATTGGCCGTGTAGTTGGCGATGCCCCGTAGCGCGCCCTCGATTCTGGTGCCGTAGCCGCCGCTGAAATCCTCGTCGCTGATCCGTTGGACGAGCTGGCTGTCGGTGGCCACGGGCAACGAGGTGCTCGCGATTAGCGCCGGGTCATAGCTGGCACCCGTGCAATCGCGGGACAGCGACATGACGTTGAACGCAAGGCTGGTGTCCACCGCGGGCGAGACATCCACGAGGTAATCGGCAAGCGCGTAGGTCGCGTAGCAGGCCTTCGAGCTGACTGGCGGGGAGTTCCCGGGCACGTAGGCACAGTCGGTGCCCATGCTGCCCGTCCGATCGAGCACGAGATAGATGTCGAGGGGACTGCTTTCGAGCTGGCGTTCGTGTGCGACACCACTGCAGCCGCAGAAACCATTGAGGCACTCGCCGTTGCAGTTGGCTGGGCTTTCACAGGGTGTCCCCACCGATGATGGCAGGCAGACTTCTTCCATCGTCTCGCAGTAGGTCCCGCCAGTGCACTCGGCCTGACTCATGCATGAGGCGAGAGGAGCCACACAAATCTGCGTGACAGGTTCGCAGACTTCGGGGGCCACGCACTGCTCGCTGGTGTTGCACTCTGGACTACCGCCTGTGCCACCGCCTCCGTCTCCGCCTGCGCCGGCCTCTCCGCCTCGGGGGCTCGAGCTCGAACCCCCGCAGCCCATGAAGATCGCAAGAACGATCGCAACGCAAGCGGTCCGCGCCGCCTTCAAGCCGGAATCTTGAGCCCCACTGAAATCCACCATGTCCCTAATTGTAGCCGGCC
>CALAKE010000289.1 GCA_937922775.1 uncultured bacterium
CCCCGCCGCCGCTGATCTAGTCTGCCCCTCTCCCCGAGTACTCGAAGCGAATGCCCGGGTCAGCCTCGACTTCCACGGCCTCCAACCAGCACCTCGGGCTCGGCACTGCCGGCTCCAGCTTCCTGAAAAGCCACTCGGCAACGGCAGCCGGTGTTGAAGGCCGTTCGGCAAAATCCGGAACGTCCTCGATGACACGCTGATCGAGGAGAGCAACGGCTTCGTCGGCAGCGGCCCGCAACTGACGGAAATCGACAACCAAGCCTATGCTGTCGAGCTCCTCCGCCCGCGCCCGTACTGCCACTTGCCAGGAATGGTGGTGGAGCGGCAGAGGAGCGCCATCCGGGCCCACTTGGTGCGCAGCCTCGAAGGTCGTCTCTACGCGAACCTCGAACATGCTCTTGCCTCTCAGGCTTGTTCCTCGGCCAGGGTATTCCAATCGTGACAGTGCGGACAGCGCGGAAATGCCTGCGTGCTCTTGAAGCCACAGCGCAAACACACGTAGGGATCGACCAGCTTCGCCTCGCGGCTGGCTCGATCCAGCAAGCCCCCGAGTTCTCTATAGTCGAGATCTTCCGCGGCGTAGGCCTGCCAGAGCGCTCTCTGTACCGTCAACGAGCCAGGTCGCTCGAACAATGCCTTGGCCAGTACCTCACGTGCCTTCTCGTCTTCACCGCGCTCGTGATGCAGGCGAGCTTGCACCCACATGGCGCGCCAGGAGCGCGGGTGACGCTCCAACACCAGCAAGCATGCTGTTTCCAGCCGGGCGAGATCATCGGTTCCCTCGCATGCCGCCAGCATGCGAAGCAGAGCGTTGCCGGCCCAGGCGGCGTCGTCTCCCAGAGCTTCCTCCCATTGAGCAAGAGCCGCGTCGATGTCTCCCGTCTCCATGAGACAGTCACCAGCGCCGATTCGCCCTGGTTCATAGGCAGGGTCGAGCCGCAAAGCCGTCCGGAAGTGTGAAAGAGCTGACGGCTGATCTCCGTCCGCAAGGGCCTGCCTGCCCCGCTCGGTCCAAAGAGAGGCAAGCAACCGATTGTCTCTTGCCCCAGTCAACGTCTGGATGCGCTCTTGGATCTCGATCGCTTCCTGCCACCGTCCCATTTCCTCGTACACCTTGCCCAGGCAGTGCCAGCCGCTGAGGTTATCGGGATCGCGGCGCACGAGCTCCAGGAGCGTGCGCTCGGCGCGATCGACAAGACCGGCCTTCTTGAAATCCAACCCGAGTGAGAAGAGAGCCTGCATGCGGCCTAGCTCGGTGATCTGGGCACGATGAAGGAGGCTCTTGTGGATGTCGATGGCCCTTTCGACCTGACCCTTCTCACGGAACAGATTGCCCAGGGCCAGGTAGGCCTCGATGGCGTCCGTCTCACCACGGACGGCCTGCGACAGCTCGACCATAGCCAAGTCGGGCTGGTTGGAAATCAAATAGTTGAGACCGAGGAGATAGTGCGGCTGTTCGCCCGCAGCGCGCTGATTCCTGCGACGGTCGACGGCCAGAGTCAGGGCCCGGCCCAACAGGATGCCGAGCACCAACAGCGCCACTCCGGCCCCAAAGGTCAGGGGCCAGCCCTGCAACACGATCTACTCCGTAGGGACCCAGGACGAGGGCCCCTCGTCCTGTTCGAGTAGCCCCTCACTGATCGGCAGGTTCCGGAGCTCACGCAACTCGGCTTCGAGCTCCTGCAGCTGCCGGGACATATCGCGCTCGCGAAACCGGTGGCGAACCTGCTCGACGGCACCGATGACACCTGCAATCAGCACGCCCAGGAAGATGGAGCCGAGAATGACGAGGAATACCGGGACTCCCTGCAGAACAGCCCCGGGATAGAAAGTCACGTCGACGGCCTGCTCTACGTTCAAATAGGCCAGTGCGACGAGGACAATGACAACGGCAAGGTAGAGGAGAAC
This sequence comes from uncultured bacterium, assembly GCA_937922775.1. Classification (GTDB taxonomy): domain Bacteria; phylum Acidobacteriota; class UBA890; order UBA890; family UBA890; genus CALAKE01. The sequence goes on from CALAKE010000289.1 coordinate 1,909, forward strand.
CTTAGCAATGGCGTTCATCCTGCCTGTCCCTCCTGCGACAGATCGGGTCCCTGTCGCTCACGGTAGTCATCCAGGACTCGGTCCCAGAGATCCCGTGCATTCACGATGTCGTCGACGACCTCCCGCACAGCCCCGCGGCCTCCACGACGTTCGGTTGTCCAGTCTGCGATCTCGATTACCTGCGGTTGTGCGTCAGCCACCGCGATGGCGAGGCCGACGTGCTCCATCACGGGGATATCGATGAGGTCATCACCGATGAAGGCAATCTCGTCGGCGGCAACTCCCCGCGCCTCCTGGATCTGGCGACATGCCGAGACCTTGTCGAGGGCTCCCTGGTGAAGATCCCCGACGGGCAGCTCGCTGAAGCGTTTCGCCACTGCCTCGGAATGGCGGCCGGTGATTACGGCTGTCTGCAAGCCGATGAGGCGTGCCAGGTACATGGCCGAGCCGTCCCGGACATGAAAGATCTTCCCCTCGGACTCTGCACCGATGTAGAAAATCTGGCCTTCCGTCAGAACCCCATCGACATCCATGATGAGAAGACGGATCTGGCGCAGCCGGGCATCGTATTCGGGTCTGCTCAGTGGAGCCATTGATTGCTCGCTTCCGTCCTCTTATGACCTCGAACCGCGTGGGATCTCGTCGCGGGCCAACCTCAGATCATCTGCGTACGCCAGAGATCGTGTAAGTGTACGACGCCCTCCGGCCTGCCGTCCTGGTCGATGACCATCAATGAGGTAATCTTCCCCTCTTCCATCAACCGGAGGGCCTCCGTCGCCAGAGCTTCGGCTCTGACGCAGGTGGGATTCTGCGTCATGAAATCGCCGGCAATGCCCTCCAGAGCATCCGGCCCGCGCTCCAGAAGACGCCGCAGATCACCGTCCGTGATGATGCCGATGAGGGCGCCCGTGTCATCGACGACGGAAGTCATTCCTAGCCCCTTGCGGCTCATCTCGGCAACGACCGAGGCCAGAGGCTCGGTGGCATCGATGCGTGGAACTTCCTCCTCCCTGTGCATGATCTGTCTCACTCGCAAGAGTCGCTGGCCGATACCTCCCCGCGGGTGAACAGCCGCGAGGTCGTCGGCACTGTAGCCGCGCTCATCCAGCAAGGCCATGGCCAGAGCATCACCCAGCGCCAGCGCGGCTGTCGTGCTGGCCGTGGGCACAAGGCCCAGCGGGCACGCCTCCTTTTCGATGCCGGCATCGATGGCCACATCGGCCTCCCTGGCGAGGACCGAATCGGAGTTTCCGACCAGAACGATGAGGGGCACGCCGAGGCGCTTGACGGCCGGCAGCAGAGCGACAACTTCCTTGGTACCGCCGCTGTGGCTGATGGCGATCAGGACGTCGCCCTCGACGAGCATTCCGAGATCACCATGTCCGGCCTCGGCAGGATGCAGAAAAAACGCAGGGCTACCTGTGGAGGCAAGCGTGCCAGCGAGCTTCTTCCCGATGATTCCGGACTTCCCCATGCCCGTGCAAACGACGCGTCCCCTGCACTCGACCAGGTGCTGCAGAGCCCGATCAAAGGCCGACTCATCGAACCGCTCGGCCAGATTCGATAGTGCGGTGGCCTCGATTCGGAGGACCTCGCGGGCAAACTGAAGCGCCCCCCCACGACGTGATTGCCCACCCACGAGAGGGCTGTCTACTGACTTCCCCATCTGTTCCTCGGTCTTTCCCATCGCAGTCGTCCTACTCAGAGCCACTGATACCGGCATCCGTCGGCGACGGCGGCTCGATAGCTTCGTGGATCCGACAGAGCCGGTCCAACAGCCCGCCAAAAAGCTCCAGCGGAAACTGAGTCGATGCGTCGCTCAGAGCCTTGTCCGGGTTGTTGTGAACTTCGAGAAAGAGGGCATCTGCCCCCGCCGCCACGCCGGCACTTGCCAGAGGCACAGCGAATTGTCGCTCGCCAGCCGTCACACCTTTGCCCGCTCCAGGAAGTTGCAGGCTATGTGTGACATCGAGAACCACTGGATAGCCAAGCTCGCCCAGCACGCTGAAACCCTTGAAATCGACGATCAAGTTGTTGTAGCCGAA
>CALAKE010000290.1 GCA_937922775.1 uncultured bacterium
AGATCCGGAGCAGGTGAACCAGGCCTTCCGGGTTGCCGCAGCCGGCCCCCTGCAGGGGATCCTCCACCTGTCGGAGGAGCCGCTGGTATCGATTGACCACAACGGTAGCCCCTTCTCGTCAGTAGTGGATGCTCCCTTCACCAGCGTGGTGGATGGCAGGTTGGTTCAGATTCTCTCGTGGTACGACAACGAGATGGGCTACTCGACCAGGCTCAAAGACCTGTGCGAGTACGTCGGTCAGAGCCTGTAAGTGCAATCGGTGGAAAGCTCGGCTGAGGTCCTGCAGCGGAAGCTGCAGCTCGGAGACTTGAGCCCGAGAGGGCAGCGCGTCCTCGTTCGCGCCGACCTCAACGTTCCAGTGCAAGACGGGCGTGTAGTCGACGACACGCGGATTCGGGCGTCGCTACCCACACTCCGAGCTTTGCTCGAGGACGATGCCAGCCTCGTCGTAATGTCGCACCGGGGCCGGCCGAAGGGTGAGCGGGACCCGGCGCTGAGCATGGGTCCCGTCGCCGCAGCTCTGCAGCACCTCCTCGGTCGTCCGGTGCGCCTGTTGCCCGACTGCATCGGGGGGGAGGTTGAGGAGCGCGCCGCCGAGCTCTTGCCGGGGGAGGTGGCCCTGCTCGAGAATCTCCGCTTCCATGCCGGCGAGAAGGCGAATGATCCCGAGTTCGCCGCGTCGCTTGCTCGGCTGGCGCCACTGTATGTGGACGATGCCTTCGGGGCGGCTCACCGTGCCCACGCATCGATCGTTGGCGTGCCCACAGCGATCGGAACCGCCGCGGCCGGGGCGTTGCTGCAGCTCGAGGTTTCCATGTTGGACAGGGTGCTCTCCGACCCGAGCACGCCGTTCGTTCTAGTGCTCGGTGGGGCGAAGGTAAGCGATAAGCTCGCGATCCTCGAGAACCTCCTGCCGTTGGTCGATCGGTTGATCGTGGGTGGGGCCATGTCGAACGCGCTGCTCGCTGCACAGGGGGCTGATGTCGGGGGCTCTTGGGTCGAGGACGGCTCGCTCGAGCTGGCAGCAAGGGTTCTCGCCGCCTCTGCTGAGAAAGACGTTGAAGTACTGTTGCCCGAGGACTTTGTTATTGCCCCAGCCATGGATCGGCCGGACGAGGCCCGCGAGGTGAGCCGGGTCCCGGCGGACGCCATGGCTCTCGACATCGGTCCCGTGACGCGGCAACGATTTGCTGCGGCATTGACGGATGCCAAGACGGTACTGTGGAACGGGCCGATGGGCGTGTTCGAGATTTCTGCTTTTTCCGAGGGGACCCGTGCGGTGGGTGAAGCCATCGCTGCTCTCGGACCACAGGCGCTGACAGTGCTCGGCGGTGGAGACACCGCCGCAGCCGCGGCCGCTGAGGGTATCAGTGACCAGGTTTCCCACGTCTCGACCGGCGGTGGAGCAAGCCTCGACCTTCTCAGCGGCCGGTTGTTGCCCGGAGTAGCGGCCCTCACGGACCGTAAGCCACAGGACGTTTGAGCCCGAGCGGATCGACCCGTGGGCGAGGAGTCAGGAGCAAGAAGATGGTGGAGCGCAAGCCGATCATCGTCGGCAACTGGAAGATGTACAAGACAATCTCGGAGACGCGCACGACGCTTTCGGCGCTGCGTGCCGCCGTCCAGGATGTCGACTCGGTCGAGATCGGGATCGCACCTCCGTTCACATCGTTGGCGGCTGCCGCGGAGGTGCTGTCGGGCAGCAACATCTCTCTTGCCGCGCAGAACATGCACTACGGTGACGCGGGGGCGTTCACCGGGGAAGTTTCGGCCCCGATGTTGCTCGATGCGGGTGTCACACACGCAATTCTCGGTCACTCCGAGCGCCGTGAATACTTCGGGGAAACGGATGATCTGATCGCCTCGAAGGTGAAGGCCGCGCTCGAGAATGGGATTGTCCCCATCCTCTGCGTCGGTGAGACCCAGGTGCAGCGGGAAGCGGACGAGACCGTCAGCGTGGTTACGGGGCAACTGAGTGGAGCACTGAGTGAGCTGCGCGGCGCAGATCTCGGGACATTGGTGGTTGCCTACGAACCGATCTGGGCGATTGGAACCGGATTGACGGCAACGCCCGAGCAGGCGCAGCAAGTTCACGAAATCATCCGCGATTTTATCGGTGACCTCCTCGGTGGCGTCGTGGCCGAGCGTCTCCGCATCCAGTATGGCGGCAGCGTCAAGCCCGACAATGCGGCCGAGTTGCTGGCACAGCTCGACATCGACGGGGCGCTCGTTGGCGGGGCGAGCCTCGATTCCGAGTCGCTCTCCGCCATCGTGCACGCAGCCTGAGTAGGAGCGAGGTGCATTGTCGGAGAGCATGCTCTCTGGTAGATTTACTGCTCGTCTATCGGTTGTTTCCGCGACCGAGATCTGATTTTCCCGAGGAATTTCGAAGATGGAGATCCTACTTATCATCCTGCACATCATCGTGAGCCTGTTCCTGATATTCGTCGTATTGCTGCAGTCGGGACAGGCGGCCGACCTGGCGGGTGCTTTTGGCGGCGGTGGAAGCCAAACGGCCCTCGGCATGCGCGGTGCGGCCACACTCCTGCAGAAGCTCACGACGGCTGCGGCGGTGATCTTCATGCTGACTTCGCTGGCGCTGGGAATCGTCGGCCGCTCTTCGAGCTCTTCAGTCATCGAAGGTGTCGAGGCGACGACTCCAGCGGAAGCTCCGGCCGATCCTGGTCAGCAGCAGTAGGATCGTTGCCAGTTTGTTGCCGAGGTGGTGGAATTTGGCAGACACGCATGGTTGAGGGCCATGTGGGCTTTAACGCCCGTGCGGGTTCAAGTCCCGCCCTCGGCACTTACTTCCCTCTCCCCGTTTCTTCGTGAAGATGTCCACAGACAAGCCAATCGCGTCCTGGCATGGACGCAGCCGCAGCGTTCTTCTAGCGAGGCCGCGCGGATTCTGTGCGGGGGTCGAGCGCGCCGTCGACATCGTTGATTTCGCCCTGCGGCTGTACGGCCCGCCCGTCTACGTCCGGCACGAGATCGTCCACAATCAGTATGTCGTGCGTGACTTCGAAGCTCGCGGCGTCATTTTCGTCAACGACATCGGTGAGGTGCCGGACGACAGCCTGGTGATCTTCTCCGCTCACGGCATCCCGCCTGGCGTTCGTGGGGAAGCGAGCGAGCGCGGGCTCCGGAGCATCGACGCGACCTGTCCGCTGGTGACCAAGGTCCACCACGAGGCTCTTCGCTATGTCGACGAGGGTTACCACATTCTTCTCGTGGGCCATGCCGGCCACGTCGAGGTCGAGGGCACGATGGGCCATGCGCCAGGCCACGTCACTCTCGTTCAGGCGGAGGAAGAGGCCGAAACCGTTGAGGTTCCCGACCCGCAGCGCGTCGCGTTCTTGACGCAGACGACATTGTCAGTCGACGATGTCGCGGGCATCCTCGCCGTTCTGCGACGCCGGTTCCCCGATATCGTCGGCCCCGCAAAGGATGACATCTGCTACGCCACCCAGAATCGTCAGATAGCGGTCAAAGCGATGTCCTCTACTGTCGACGCCATCTTTGTGGTGGGCGCCCCGAACTCATCGAACTCGAAC
>CALAKE010000291.1 GCA_937922775.1 uncultured bacterium
AGTGCCGCGGCCTCCACAGGTCTCCTCCTGGCAACCGCGTTTTTGGCCCTGCTGGTGCCGGCGATCCGTGCCAGCCGCATCGCCCCGATGACGGCGTTGAAGCAGGAGTGAGATCGTCGGCGGTGCTCGGCGCGAACCAGAAGCCTTGCCAGCTCGCCCTAGATCACCTCGGCGGCTCCAGCTCGATCAACACGATATCCGAGTCCTCGCTCAGCCTGTCGAAGACGATTCGCTGGCCATCGGGGGTGATGTCAAAGGTGCGCATTGTGGCCGTCGAATCGAGCTGGGTCAGACGCCGGCTTTCCATGGTCGCGAGATCCAGCAGCCAGAAGTCTTGGGAGAGCCCCATGCCGCGCATATAGACCAGGCCCGATCCGTCGGGAAGGAAACGCATGCGTTCACCGGCTCGGAACACATCGATCTCGGGTAACTCGACCGGATCTCCGCCAAGATGGACGGCCATCAGGGGTGAAACCACGTTAATCTGCGGGCCGGCGTAGACGATCAAGTTTCCGTCGGGCGACCAGACGGGGTTCAGCGCCTCTCCGTCAGCGATTCGCACCGGATCTCCGCCGTCCACTGGGATCTGGTACAGCCCCTGCACTCCCGCCTTGCTTCCACCGGTGACGATCCACTGTCCGTCGGGCGACCACGTAGCCGCACCGCGGGCGTCCACGCTCTCTGACAGCACCCTTAGTTGAGCGCCGTCCGCGCTCAGGATGTGCAGATGCCAGCCTCCATCCTGCCGCAGCAACAGCGCTACCGATTCCCCGTCGGGAGAGACGGCCGCCGGCTCGAGGAGCGCCGTCTTGCTGCCCCTCCAGATCTCTGCCACCTCACCGTCCTCGTAACGCCACAGCCCATCGCCGCTCCCGCGAGAGGACAGGTAGAACATCGATGTGCCACCGAATCTCGGTGCGAGCGCTCGGGTCGTTGATAGGCCGGCGAACGGCTCCGCCTCACGCTCTGTTGCCGGGTGATCGAGGATTGGCACGCTCCATATCTCCGCTCGCGGATCCTGGACAGTCGCCACGAGGCGGCGCCCATCCGCACTGGCCGCAATCGAGACGTACTGTTCCAGGCCGACACTCGCTCGCCGAGAGACCTTGGTCTCGACATCCACCGCCCATAGCCATGGTCCGGCACCGTCTGCATCCCGAGCGGTGTAGAGCACCGTTCTCTCATCGATCGGCGTCGGATAGCTCACGTCCAGCTTCCGCCGGGTCAACTGCTCCAGCTCCTCGCCGTCCGCCCGCACCCGCCACAGGTCCATCTCGAGGGTCGTCGGCCTCCCACGCACCACGTAGATCCACTGCCCATCGACGGACCATGTCTGATAGTGCTGGTGTGTTCCCTCGGGAGAACCGAGGACCAGCCGGGCGTTCGCTCCGTTGAGGTCGGAGACGTAGATCGGATCTCCCGGGAGGCGCTCATGATATGCGAGTCGTTCGCCGTCGGGTGACCACGCCACGTTGACGACGTGTTCTCCCAGGAAGTTACGCATTGCCCCCCCCAGCAAGGGCATCGACCGCACCCTTTGCCATGGACCGCCACCGAGCCAGATCTCCGACCCATCGCCGTTGAAACCGACGTTGCGCACGGGTGCACGGGCATCCTCTAGGTCGAACTCGTCCGAGCCAGACACCAGCTTGCGAAAATCGCTGGCACCGATTTGACCTACGAAGACCTGGAACGGCCCATCGCGGTCAGAAACAAAGGCGACAAACCTGCCATCTGGTGAGATGGCCGCGTCGAACTCGGACCCATCAAAATCAGTGACCTTGCTGAAGCGTGCGGCAGCGAGAGGATTGTCGCCCGCTGAGTCCAATGGATCAGGTGCCGGCCGCATGACGGTCGGCAGCGTGGCGGTCAGGCTGGCGACAATCGCAACTGCCAGCACCCCTACAGCGATCTTGTAGCCACGCGTAGACCCATCGTAGGCCGGGCGAGAGGATTCCGAGGTCCCCGAATCATGGCCCCCCAATCCATAACCCTCCATCCCATGACCCTCTGACTGGCGATCCTCCAACTCAATCCGTGCGTCGGCAATATGATGCAATCGTTGCCGCGGGTCTTTCGTGAGGCAGCGTCGTAGCAGGTGCCGCACGCTCGGAGGTGTGTCAGCAGGAAGAAGCGTCCAGTCCGGCTCGGCATGCAGGATCGCACCGATCGAATCGGAAGCCGTTGCCCCACCGAACAGCGTCTGTCCAGTCAGGCACTCCCAGAGCAGGCAGCCAAACGCCCAGATGTCGGTGCGCCCATCGACCTGCTTGCCGCGCGCTTGTTCGGGACTCATGTAGGCAGCAGTGCCGAGAATCACGCCCGCTCGGGTGGCCGCCGCCACCGTCGGTGACGTGCTGAGATCCATAGAAGCCTCCGACAGCGAGCCGTCGGGTTCGATGGCTTTTGCCAAGCCGAAATCGAGCACCTTCACCTTTCCTGCTGGCGTGACCTTGACGTTGGCAGGCTTCAGATCACGGTGGATGACGCCGTTCTCATGCGCGAACTCCAGCGCCTCCGCGATCTGGTGGGCGATCTGCAGAGCTTCGTCAAGCTCGATGCGACCCGATGCGACCAGTCTGTCAGCAAGCGTATCCCCTTCGACCAGCTCCATCGTGATGAATCTTAGATCATCGGAGTCCTCGAGCCCGTAGATACCAGCAATACTGGAATGGTTGAGGGAGGCCAGCAGCTTGGCCTCACGCTCAAAGCGAGCCAGGCGATCCGGATCGTCAGCGAACTTCCCGGGAAGCACTTTGATCGCCACCATACGACCCAAGCGAGAATCCTCGGCCAGATACACCTCGCCCATGCCGCCCGCGCCGAGCAGCTCGATGATCTTGTAGGCACCCAGGTCCCTGCCGATCACATTTGTGCCTTCGCGAACCTCGGGTTCAGCCGCCGTGATGGTCGAAATGATCAATGAGGAGCGCAGATTCTACTGGCACGTCGGGTTCAGCCACCAGAGGCTCGCAGAAAACAAATGGTCTGGCCCTGTATCACCGAAGCATCCCTGCCCCTAGATTTGGCGCGGGACACCTGAAATTATTGCGCCCCTACGCGCCCTGAATTCCGCCTGACCGACTGGCAAGTATTGCGCCAGGCAGTCTCCAGGTGTGCACGCAATAGCCAAGGGAGGGCAACCATGGCGATGAACGAAGAGAAAATGCACGCCTTCGGGGAGGCGTTGGTCAACGACTTGGGCTCGATGATGCTCGGCAGCCTCGCATATATAGGCGATCAACTCGGCCTGTTTCAGACTCTTGCCGATAAGAGCCCGATGACCACCGATCAGCTCGCGAACGCCTCTTCGTGCAATGAGCGCTACATTCGCGAGTGGCTCTCAGCCATGGCGGCCGCCGGATGGCTGGAGTATGAGGCTGAGGACCGAGCATTCACTTTGCCCCCCGAA
>CALAKE010000292.1 GCA_937922775.1 uncultured bacterium
CTACGGCGCAATGGTCGTGAAGGTAGTGAACGAGATCGTCGTCGCTGCAAAGGAGAGGTGGCCGCTCTTGGCGGTGGCCGTTCACCATCGTACCGGCCGACTCGGAGTTGGTGAGGTATCGGTAGCCATTGCCGTTTCCTCAGAGCATCGCGGCCCGGCATTCGAGGGGTGTCGCTATATCATCGACGAGCTCAAACTCGCGGCGCCGATCTGGAAGAAGGAGGTCGGCCCGGACGGATCAGAGTGGGTGAGTGGCCCGGCCCCGGGCACGGAATCTCGTCCCGAAAATTCCTGAAGTGGTGCGTACCTGACGAGGCGTCACGAGCCTCGCATCATGGTAGAATCGGCGGCCATGTCCGCACAGAGATTCAGCAGAAAAGACCTCAAGCACGATGAATTCGTCAGCACGACGGGTGAGATCACTCGCTGGTTGATGGAGCGGCGTCGGCGCATAGGCTGGGGCCTGATCGCGATTGTGGTATTGGTTTCGATTATCGCCATGGCGCAGGTGTACCAGCAGCGTCAGGAGAGGAGTGCATCTGCCCTCTTGGCCGTGGCGATGGAGGTCTACCGGACTCCTCTTGCAGAAGAGACTGCTCCGCCTTCCGACGCCCCGCCCGCTGCTTCGGATAATGGTGGCGAGGTTGCAGGCGAACCGGGTACGGGAGACACGCCGGAAGAGGCAGCGGGAGATTCTGCAGCGGTCGCCACCGACTCCGCGGGTGAAGCCTCGCCGGAAGCGCCAGAGGCAACAGCGGACGCAGGCACGGGCGCCACGCCCGCTGCCGAGCCGTATGCGGTGGGGCGGCGGCAGTTCGCCACCGAGGCAGCCAGGTATGAGGCGGCTCGTGAGGAGTTTGCTCCCATCGTGCGACGCTACGGGAACACACCCTCCGGGCGACTTGCCTCCTTCTACCTTGGGCTCTGTGAGAGCTCTCTCGGGAACGAAGAGGCCGCTGCTGAAGCCCTACAGCGGGCAGCCGGGGCATCTCAAGAGATCATCGCGACGGTCTCGCTCTACCGTCTCGGCCAGCTTCAGGTCGCGGAGGGTAAGTTGGAGGAGGCAATTGCCAGCTTCGATCTGCTGCTGGCAAGGGATTCCGACGCTTTCCCCGCCGACGAGGCCCTCATGAGCAAGGCGAGGGCACAGGAGGCCGCCGGCGACCAACGCGGCGCCATGATGTCCTACCAACGCGTCGTCGATGACCATCCGGAATCTTTCTCTGCCGCCGACGCGCGCAGTCGCGTCGAAGAGCTCGCCGCCGAGCTTGGTCTCGACCCCAACGTCGAACGTTCCTAGATGTCCACGCTGCGACGTGGGCGGTCGTTCGACCGCATCGTGGTCGTAGTGTGCGACAGCGTCGGCTGTGGAGAAGCCCCTGACGCGGCAGCATTTGGGGATGCCGGTAGCAATACACTGGCGCACGTCATCGAGGCGGCAGACCCTTACCTACCCAATCTGGCGAGCCTGGGCCTCGGTCATATCGAAGGCGTTCCCGCCCTGGGAGGCGTTGCCGAGCTCCGAGGTGCATTTGGCCGCATGGTGGAACAGTCGGCCGCGAAAGACACGATGTCGGGCCACTGGGAGCTGATGGGACTCGTTTCCAAGTGCGACTTTCCCACCTACCCGAACGGATTCCCCAGAGAAATCATCGAGGAATTCGAGAAGGCGATTGGGAGGACATCCCTCGGGAACCGGGCGGCTTCGGGGACCGAAATCATCGAGGAGCTCGGAGCGGAACATATTCTCACGGGGGCGCCGATCATCTACACCTCGGCCGACAGCGTCTTTCAGGTTGTCGCGCACGAGGAGGTGATTTCGGTATCCGAGCTCTACGAGATCTGCGAGACGGCCCGTCGAATTCTGGTCGGGGATCATGCTGTCGGCAGGGTAATCGCTCGTCCATTTGTGGGCGATGCACCAGGAAGCTTCCGACGAACATCTCGACGCCGCGATTACGCCCTACCACCGCCCGGCCCCACTGCTCTCGACGATATGGTCGCGGCCGGATTCTCTACTCACGGAATCGGCAAGATCCGCGATATCTTCGCGGGGAACGGCCTGACGAGCTGGGAGAAGACGGCAAGCAACGCCGACGGCGTCGAGCGGACTTGTACCGCGGTGCGCGAGAGCAAGGGAGACTTGATACTGACCAACCTCGTCGAGTTCGACAGTGTGTACGGGCATCGCAACGACCCGGCCGGATACGCGGCTGCGCTCGAGGACTTCGACCGTAGCTTGCCCGCGTTGCTCGCTGCGATGGGTCCCCGCGAATGCCTCGTGATCACAGCTGACCACGGATGCGATCCGACCTTCCCGGGCTACGATCACACACGCGAGTGTGTGCCGCTGCTGGTGGCAGGGGAGGGCGTGAGATCGCGAGCGTTGGGCACGCGCCAGAGTTTCGCCGATCTGGCGTGCACAATTCTGGAGAACTTCGACATCGAGAGCTCCCGTCCGGGGCGCTCTTTCCTCGACGAGGTTTCCGCCTAGCCGGGAGCCGGCCGCGCCCAGGCGGTCCCTCCAGTGGCCCACCCTTTCAGCGGATAGAGCGCGCTCAGGAGCTCAGGCTAATCGTTCTTCCGCTCGAGCTGGGCTTGAACGACGTCGATCTGTTGCTTGAGATCACGGGCTCGTCGAGCCAGCGTGACCAGATAAAAAAAGACAACGGCCCAGGCGAGCGCCAGAGCACTGAACAAATACCAGAAGTTGTCCATCAGAGGTCCTCCCCGGGAGAAAGATCGAGTGATCGGCGCATGGCCAGAAGTTGACGAGAGAGACGTTCGACGCGAAGACGATGGCGGAACAGGACCGTGAACAGCAGTAGTGCGGCGACCAGTCCGAGAGCCACGGTGGCCAGCATGCTTCCCGGCAGCCCGGCCCCCAAGCCTTCCTCGGTCATGATGACCGGCTGGGGGTGCATCGTGCGCCACCAAATCACCGAGAAGTGGATGATCGGTAGGTCCAAGAATCCGATGATGCCGAGGACTGCGCAAAACCGCGCCACCTGCTCCGGTGATCCGCCATAGGCACGGAGCATGAGGTAGGCGATGAAGATCAGCCAGAGGACAAAAGTGCTCGTTAGGCGTGCCTCCCAAGTCCACCACGTTCCCCACACTGGACGGGCCCAGAGTGGTCCGGTGATCATGACCACGGTACCGAACAATGCGCCCACCTCCGCTGCCGCCGCGCCGACCTCGTCCCATCGCTCATCACGCTTCTGCAAGTAGAGGATGCTGGCAAAGAAGATCAGAGTTACCGCGACATACATCGTCAGCGCCGCCGGCACGTGGGTGTAGAAGATACGCTGGACATTTCCCTGGAAGGAGTCCGTAGGTGCGTACAGAAGTGCGGCGTATAGGGAAGCGATCATTGCTGCGGCGGCAACTGCAATGAGCCCGGGCGACGGCGAGGTGCGCACAGGGCTATCAACTTCCATTGCGCCGGAAGGGTGTGTCTCGAGATTCGGGTCGGGAGGAGACGTAGATGCCACTTTGCTTACTCCTCGAGAATGGTGGGGAAGGTCATGTACCCCACAGCGATAAAGATGACGTCGAAGGCGATCAACAATTGTAGCCAAGAACCGACAGAGGCGAGCGTGGCACCGCCCAGGACCGCTGCGGTGCACTTGACGGCCGCCATCAACAACGGCACGGAGATGGGGATGAGCAGCATGGGCAGCATCATCTCCCGGGTCCGCGTTCTGACGGCCATCGCGGCAAATGTGGTGCCGAGAGCGGCAAGGCCTGCCGTGCCCAGGACGATCACCGCGACGAGCGCGATCAGCCCGCCCTGCAGCGCGATATTGAAGAACACGACAAACACGGCGAGCGTGGCGATCTCGGTGAGGCTGAGGATCACCAGCAAGCTCAGCCATTTGGCGATATAGAGCGTCGTTCTGTCGATGGGGCACAGCATGAGGCCCTCGATGCCGCCGTCCTCACGTTCCGTGAGGAATAGACGATTCATGCCCAAGATGCCCGCGAACAGAAAGGTCGTCCAGAGAATGCCTGGGCCCGCCACCATCCGATCGGTGACCATCTCGAAGCTGAAATTGAAGACCATCAGCACGAGAACCGAGAAGAAGACCGTCGAGCTGAGGATCTCCTTGCTCGTCCACTCGGCCAGAAGATCCTTCTTGACCAAGACGAAGATCTTGCGCCACATGATCAGGCCCGCCCTTTCTGCGTGGCCGTCCGATACAGGTCGGCAAGATCAGTTCCCGCAAACTCGGCGCGACGTTCCTGGTAGACAATTCTGCCCGCCGCCAGGATGGCGATCTGGTCTGCCATCTCCGCGCCACGATTCAAGTCATGGCTCGTGAGCAGGACTGTGCGGGACGAATCGTGAAGTTGGTGGAGCAGCCCCGCGAGCTGGTCGGCGGCCTCGGGATCGAGGCCTGTGAACGGCTCATCGAACAACAGAAGGTCGGGTTCGTGGATCAGGGCCCTGGCAATTGCGCACCGTTGCTCGAGGCCGCGGGAGAAGGTGCCAACCGCGTCGTGCATGCGATGGGCCAGGCCTACCCTCTCGAGAATCTGCTCAACGCTGCGCTGAGGATCCGGGAGGTCAAACATGCGGGCGTAGAAAAGGAGATTCTGGGATGCGCTCAGGGCGCCGTACAGGAAGCTCTTGTGCGAAACGACGCCGATGCGCCGTCGAAGATCGCTGCTGCCGTCCGACAGCGGTTGTCCGAAAAGCCGAATCTCTCCGGAGCTGGGGTGCGCCAACGTGGCGAAGATCCGAACAAGAGTTGTCTTGCCCGCGCCGTTAGGGCCGAACAGAGTCAGGAAGTCCCCTTGCGGGAGGTTGAAGTCGACGCCCTTGAGGGCGATCGCATGCCCGAAGTGCTTGCGTACTTGACGCGCTTCAATAGCCGGAGCAGTTTGCGCGCTCACAACCGCCTACCTCTTGGATCGGCCGCGGTCGGCTTCGTGTTCGCCCTGTTTGCCCGCGCCGCTAGTGGGCTCGGTTTCCACAAGGCCGCTGACTTCATCGAGAGCAGCGAGATGTTCGAGCGCGGCGCTACGCTGGTGGAGGTACTCGGAGCTATCGATCTGGCCGGTACGGCTGGCGATGTCCAGGCGTGCGATGGCCTCGATGACCTGCTGCCGCTCGTGCGCCAGATCCTGCCGCCGTCGGCCACCGTAGATCGACACGGCTATGGCAACGACGAGCGCAAAGCTGAAACTGATGAGTGCCCATGACGTGGAAGAAAGAGGAGCAGGGGTTGGTCCAATGCGAAAGCTCACAGTTGCGCCGGCCGGCAGCGACTCGGCACTCCATTGAGCGAAAACCCCCTGCGCGCCCAGCTCCATGGGCTGCTGGCTGACAAGTTGCGGAGCTTCGACCTGAACTGATGCTCCCGCAGGCCCGCCGACGAGAAGGCTGACACGTTGGGTCGGGTAGGGGAGCGTGAACACAACGTCCTCGCCCTCGGGACCGGCGACAACCTCATAGCTGATACCAATCTGCTGAGCCCCAGGGGCAACGGGCTCGAGGTGAAGCAGGCGAGTCTCTTCGAGCACCAAGGCGGCCGGATTGAGCCCTCCCTGCGGCGGCGGAAGAGCGTTGATTCGCGCAGCCTG
>CALAKE010000293.1 GCA_937922775.1 uncultured bacterium
GGTGACGCGCCAGAAAGAGGCAGGAGGGGCGGCATCGTGACTCCTTACTCTCTGGGAGCGGCCACCCCTCCCGTTCCTCGGAGCAGCCCTACTCCTCCTCGACGATCAGCCAACCCTGCATCTCCAAGTGCAGAGCTGAGCAAAACTCGGTGCAGTAGAAGCTGAACGAGCCTGGTGTGTCGGCCTCGAATTCAATCGTGATGGTCTCGCCAGCATCGATGCTCACCATGATGTCCTTGCCCGGTATGGAGAATCCGTGCGTCGCATCGAGGGTCTGCTCGATATTGGTGAGGTGAATAGTGACCTTGTCGCCCAGCTTGACAGGGACGACATCCGGAGCGTACTGGCTGCGGATCACGGTCATCCAGACTTCGGTCTCCCCAGGTCGGTGCTCGATGCGCGACTGCTCTCCACCCTCGATCGCCTGCGCCGAGATCTCTCCTGTCATGGCCGAGGTACCGAGTGGGTAAACCTGTTCCGGGTTGATCACATCGGTGCTGACGATCTGAGCATAGTGAGGCTCGCCGACGCCGATCGGCATATCGTAGAGCAGGTCCATGGTTTCACCGGTCAGGTCCACGAGCTGGAAGTTCTGGGGCAGCAAGGGTCCGACGTTGGTGAACCGGTCGAGAGACCACTTGTTCAGCGCCACCAAGTAGCCGCCGCGCGGGTTCATGGTGTCGCCGTGAGCCGTGGCCAGGTGGCCAATGTTGTAGTGCACACCCAGCTTGTCTACGAGCTGCCACGCCTCATCGCCGCTGTGATACGGCTCGCCGAGCGACCACTTGGCCACCGCCGTCTCGAGGAAGAGACTGGTATACCCGTTCCCTTCATTGTCGTACTGCGTGTGCAGCGGACCCGCGCCAACTTCGACCTGGCCTGCGACGGCCGCGTCGAATCGGACGATGGGTATGCCGTAGTCGTCCGTGCCCTCGAAATCCTCGGCTTCGATGGCAGCCAGAATCTTGTCGAATCCGTAAACGGTTACGTGTGGATCGAGCTTGCCGGAAACGGTGAGATAGTTGCCGTTGGGCGCCACGTCGACGCCGTGCGGGCTCTTGGGTTCAGGCACGAGGTGGATAAGGCCCTCCGCGACAGCGGTTTCGAGCGTGATCAGACGAATGCCGTTGACCTCCTCGTAGTTCCCAGCAGCAATAACTTCTTCAGCCTTCTGCCAGTTAATGACGTGCAAATAGTCGAAGTCGTATTCCGACGCACCGACCTCGAGGGGCTGGCGGCCGAAATTGACGCCGCCCGTGGCCCGCTCGGAGTTATACGAGTTGATGAACGCGTAGCCATAGCTCGGGCCTTTGCCGGCATCGGCGAGATCCTGCGTGTAGGGTGGCAGCTCGATCTGAAAGCTATCTTCAACGGCCATACGACCTGTGTCCTGATCGATCTTCAGAAACGTTGAGTAGCCGCGGTAGATGTCTCCGTAGTTGTTGAGGTGTTCGTCGACCGTAACGCTGGCACCTACTTTGGCATCCCATCGCTTCAGAGCGGGTACCATCGAAGAGATGTGAACGTATTTGGTGTCAGGTGTCGCGAAGATCCCGCCATGGGAGGTTTGCAGGTTCGGTACGTGGATGACCTGTTTGGTGCGGAAGTCCTTCAGGTCGACCATCGCGATGCGACCGTGAGCCCGATCGTTGATATAGAGCCATCGCCCGTCATAGTCACCGTCCGTTTCGCTCAAGGCCGGATGGTGGCTGTCCCCCCAGCGAATCTCCTCCTTGCCGGGGCTGGAATCAGCCAGCGCCTGAGCGGACCAGTCCGACCCGTAGCCATAGCCCTGCCAGGGCTCAGGAGTGAAGACCGCGATCACCCGAAGCAGCCGCATCGAGGGGACGCCGACGACCAGCACCTGGCCAGAATGTCCGCCCGAAGCGAAGATCAGGTAGTCGTCCTTGCCCCCGGGGGGAACAAAGGACTTCAGGGCGCGTGCCGCGTCGTCGGGGCTGATGCCGCGCGCTGCGGCGATCGACATCAGGTCCCCTTGCGCATTCTCGGCGCAGGCGATCACGCCACCCGCGAACACAAAGAGCGCACCGAGGCCGACGAGCGCGATGATGACCCGGCCGCGATTCGACAGCAGCCCGGAACGATCGAGGAATCCAATCATGCTAGTCCTCCCTCTCGACGTCCCCCGATACGACGTTGGCGGGACGCGGTTATTCGGCAGCGCCGAGCCTCTCGAGTGAGCGGTAGAGCGTGCGCTCGTCTCGCTCCATATGCTGGAGCAAACGCTCCAGAAGCGATGACGAGAGCGCAACGAGGTCCGCTGACTCGGGGTCGGATTGCCGGAAATCCTCCAGCAAGGCCAGATCATCGGCCAGGCGAGCGTGATCCGCAGTGAACTGCTCGATCACTGCGTCGGCGAGGTACGGATTGGCGGCGTAGACTTGCGAACGCTCGAGGACGCCATGGAGGAGCACTGCGCTGCCCAGGTTGAGGACGGCAGTCACGTCATCGACACTCGTGCACTTCGCACGGCCGAGGAGAGTGTGGTGCTCTTCGGCGCCTTGCTGAAGGAGATCTACGGTCGCCACCTCGCGTTGCATGGTCGCGACCCTAGCAGCGATCCCGCTGTTCCCCTATGACGGGGGTCATACACTCGCGAGTAGACTCCTCCACCCCTCGCGGGTCAACTTGATGCCAGCTCGTCGAGCGCCTCGCGATCGAGAATCGTGAATCCGGCCTTATCAGTGCGAACCACGTCCTCTTTGCTCCAACGGCTCATGATCCGGATACAGGTTTCGATCGTGGTTCCGGTCAGATCAGCGATTTCTTGGCGACTCAGCACCATGGGAATAAAGATGCCCTCACCCAGATTCTGCCCCTGCGCCTCTGCCAACTTCTGGAATAGGCGGGCAATGCGTGACTCGACCCGCCCGCCGCTGAACTCGGCGATTCGGTTGGTGAGCTCTACCAACCGATGCGTCAGACCGGCCAGCAGGCCGCGAACCAAAGATGGGTGCTTTTCAAGAAGCTGGAAGAACTCGCGCCTGGGAAGCGTCAGGCAGACAGTATCTTCGAGGGCCATCGCCGAGGCTGGATAGTTCTTTTCCTCATAGACGGCGACGGCGCCGAAGGGGTCCCCTGCCCCGAATAGCTCGAGAATGACATCCTTGCCTGTCGGCGCCGTCTTGAAGATCTTCACCCGCCCCCGGACGATGGTGAAGAAAACCTCAGATGGCTCGCCTTCGGAGAAGATCGTGTGGCCTTTCTGGTAGAGACGGATGTGCGCCACCTTCGCCAGTTCGAGGCGATCTGGCTCGGACAGGGCCCGAAACATGGGTAGACCAACGATCAATCGTTCAGGTTCGCTCTTCATTGAGGGGCCATTCTGCCACGGAATCGAGGGCACAACACAGGTTCTCCAGCAGGAGCCCGCGCACCTGCTCTGCGTTGGCAGGCACGAAAGGCCTCCCCCCCGACGGCACCAGATATCTCTGGGCTGGTCCGGCTGCGATGCTCTGCGGAACTGGATGCTTTAGAGAGCATAAGAAAGTTTTTGTTCTTTATACTATTTGGAGCAGACCTGGAATGATATTTGCATTATTTACGATAGTCAATGCTGGTTAAAACTGAGCAAAACTGTTCCCATGATGAATCTCAGAGGAAAACGCGAGCGCGGCTTCACGCTGATCGAGATGATTGTTGTCGTGGCAGTTCTCGGCATTCTCGTCGCGATCGTCGTGCCGGCCCTTCTAACGGCGGTGAATCGTAGTCGCCAGCGCCGC
>CALAKE010000294.1 GCA_937922775.1 uncultured bacterium
AAGGCGCGCGCCGGGAGGGCGACCGGAGGTAGCGTACTTTACGTACGTCGTAGGGAGCCCGACCAGGCGCAACGCCGCGATCGTGGGCTTATCCGCGCCCCCCTATCCCAAGATTTTGACCCAGGAACACCGCTCCCCAACCCCATCGTAGAGGTCGCGATCGGCAGTGATCAGCTCGCAGCCCAGGTCGCGGGCCAACAGCACGAAGGTCGCGTCGTTGGTCGAGATACCGTGGCGGAAGCTCATCCCCAGAGCTCGCGGGAGAATCTCCTCCCAGCTGACCACGGTGAGCGGCAGCGCCCTGAGCGCCGCCCACAGGCTCATCGCTTCGGTGTCGCCGAGGCCGTGGCGTCGCTGTTCCCAGAACACACTGGCGAGCTCGTAGAGCAGCAGCGACGGGACGACGATGTGGCAGAACCCGTCGGTCAGCTCATCGAGGTAGCGATCGGCGCGGTCGCTCCCCTCTTCCTTCAGGAACCACTTCACTACCACGCTGGTGTCGAGAACTCGGGTCACCATTGCTGGTCACGCAACTTGCGCACCGCGCCGGTGCTGTCCGGAAGGGGGCCGACGACGTCGCGCAGCCGGCGTATGCGAGTGACCGCGTCGGCCGGGCTCTCGGTGATACCGAGTCCCTTCTTCAGCAACCTCCTCACGAGGTGCGACATACTGATGCTTTCTTTGCGCGCCTCCAGCTTTAGTCTCTCGTGAAGATCCTCATGGATCATCAGGTTCACCCGCTTCAGTCGAACGGGCACGATCTGAGCCTCCGTTGCGACGGCGAAAGGGAATTACACACTCTACACACCTGATTTTGCATCCACGCTTGCCACCCGCCCTGAAAGGGGATACAAGAGTGTGGATATCAGAGTATAGTTTACCAAATAAACCGCGCTTGCGGGCCCGGCAGCTACCGACCTCACCGGGTGACACCCATCGAGTTTCGGACGCCGTCGGACAGCGTGAAGGGAGGCTGCGATGAGCAGTGCCCAACCCATCGTGATGGATGAGGCTCGCTGGGAACGGATTGTTCAGCTCACGGGTGGCGCGGCGAATGTGTGTCGCTCTTGCGGCGACTGCACGGTCTTCTGCCGTTGGGGATTGTTCGAGGGTGGGGGCCCGGACATGTGGACCATGTTGCGCAACGCCCAGCTCGGCCCTGACGCCGATCCTCACCTCGAGTCGGCTCTGTGGTGCTGCGCCACTTGCGGTTCGTGTGAGTCGATGTGCCCCGAAGGCGTCCGTACCGCCGACATCATCATCGGCCTGCGAAGCCTCGCCTACCAGGAGGGCCGCAATCCGCCGGTTCTCAACGAGATCCTCCACAGTGTTCGCCGAAACGGCAACCCGGAAGGCCTACGCGCCCCGCTTCGCCCGCAATGGGCAACCGACCTCGAAGCCAGACCGGTAGGAGACGGCAACGGGTGTCTCGTCTACTTCGGCAACGCCACATCGCTCGACCATCGCCTGCAGCGAATCGGACGCGCCTTCGCCAGCGTGCTCGGCGCGGCCGAGGTCCGTTTTGGTGTTTTCGAGGAGGAGCCCGATTCAGGCGCCATCGTGCGCCTGCTCGGAGCCCAGGGCTACGTCGAGAAGCTGGTCGACGAAAACCTCAAAGTTCTGCGCGACTCCGGCGTTCGCGAGGTCGTCGCCACGAGCCCGTTCGACTACGACATGTTTCAACGCATCTACCCGAAGTACGGCGATGCATTTCGCGTATTCCACGCCACCGAGTACCTCGACCAACTCATTCAGTACGAGCGTCTGAGGTTCGAGTTCGAGCCCGCCGAGCCGCGGCGGGCCTTGTACCACGACCCCTGCTACCTCGGCCGGCATCACGATTTGTACGACGCACCGCGCCGGGTTCTCGGAGCAATGAACGGTCTCGAGGTTCTCGAGTTCGATGAATCACGCGATGCGGCCGTGTGCTGCGGAGGCGGCGGCGCTCGCAAGTGGCTCGAGGAGGAGGCCGGCGAAGGATTCGCCGACGACCGAGTCTTCGAGGCCGAGGAGCGCGGTGCTGACCTGATCGTCACATCGTGCCCTTACTGCATTCAAATGTTCGAAGAGAGTATCGACAAGCTGGGGATCGGCGGCATCGAAGTGCGAGATGTCACCGAGTTGGCTGCTTGTTGGTGGCCGTATGCCCCTGAGGAGGACGACCCAACCTTCGGCACCCACAGTACCGCGTAGACACCGGCGCCTCGGCACCAGGCGTTGGATGACGAACACGACGGTTCCACCAAGGCGGTCCGAAGAAAGCGTAGGGAGCACCCGATGGATCTTTGGCGAAGACCACTAGACGCAGACAAGCTCGACGTCCCAAGCGGGCAGGTCTTCATCGTCGCCGACCTTTGCAAGGGATGTGGCTTTTGTACCGACTTTTGCCCCACCGACATCCTCGAGATGTCGAAGGAGTTCAACGTCAAGGGCTACCACTACCCCGAGGTGGTCGAAGGCGCCGTATGCGTCAACTGCAAGCTCTGTGAGCTGCTTTGCCCCGAGTTTTCGATCTACTCGATCGACAAGGCCGAGCTGTTGCCCCCGGGCAACGAGCTTCCCGTCGCGGAGGCGCGAGCATGAGCGAGCGTCGCGGCAGGGTCTTGACCGGCGAGCATTTCATGAACGGCGACGTCGCGGCGGCAGAGGGAGCAATGGCCGCGGGCTGCCGCTTCTTCGGCGGCTATCCGATCACGCCGGCCACCGAAGTGGCCGAGCGCATGGCCGAACGGCTCCCGGAGGTAGGCGGCACGTACATCCAGATGGAGGACGAGATCGCCTCGATGAACGCCATCCTGGGGGCATCGTGGGCCGGCGCCAAGTCGATGTCCTCGACCTCCGGGCCGGGCTTCAGCCTGATGATGGAGAACTTCGGGCTCGGCGTCATGCTCGAGACGCCGTGCGTGCTGGTCAACGTGCAGCGCGGCGGACCTTCGACCGGGCTGCCGACGCTAACCGGCCAGGCCGACATGATGCAGGCGCGATGGGGGTCCCACGGCGACTACGAGATCATCGCTCTCTGCCCTGCCTCTCCTCAGGATTGCTTCGATCTGTCCGTAACGGCGTTCAACCTGTCGGAGAAGTACCGGGTCCCGGTCCTTCTGATGGCCGACGAAGTGAGCGGCCACATGATGGAGCGAGTGGTGATCCCGCCGGAGGACGAGATCGAGATCATCAATCGAAAGACGTTCACCGGGACGCGGGAGGAATACCTCCCCTACAAGGCCGGAGACGATCTGGTGCCACCGATG
>CALAKE010000295.1 GCA_937922775.1 uncultured bacterium
TGCCTCGTGGACGATCTCACTCAGCGAAACATCGTCGCGGAACGGGCTGTGGTGAAAGAGGAGGAGGCGCTCAACGCTGGCATCTCGAGCCAGCCTTGTTGCCTCCAGCCAGGTGCTGTGCCCCCAGCCGCGATGGCGTTCGTAGTCAGCCGGTGTGTACTGGGCGTCGTACACCAGAATGTCGGCGTCCTTCGAGTGTTCGAGGACGATGGCATCGATCTCGGGATCACCATGCTCGTGGTCGGACGCGTACACGATGATTGCGCCTGCCGACTCGACTCGGTATCCGGTTGCGCCCTGCGGGTGATTCAGAGGGAACGGGAGAATGTTTGCGTCCGCGATGGCCAGAGGTTCATGCTCGATCTCCACCAGGTGCCGATGCGCCGGAAACTCGCTGAAATCGACCGGGAAATACGGCTCGCGTATTTGCCCTTCGAGGACATCTTCAAGGCTGACGGCCGTACGGTGAGCGCGGAAGGTGATCTCGTTGTCCTCGTGATTGAGTGGCGCGAAAAAGGGCAGGCCGTGAATGTGGTCGAGGTGAAAGTGGGTGAAAAAGACGCTCAGGGAAAGCGGCTGCCCTTCAGCTTCCTCGATCAATGAGTTGCCCAGATCTCGGATTCCCGTGCCCGCATCGAACACCAGCACCTGGCCCCCCGGCAGACGCACCTCCAAACAGGAGGTGTTACCCCCGTATCCGAGATTCTCCTGGACCGGGGTGGGGATGGAACCTCGAACTCCCCAGATCTTCAGTTGTAGCCGGTGGTCATCGCTCACGGTAGATCCGTCCTCCTGTCCGATGTGCAGCCTCCTATCTTCTATTTTCTCCGTCTTGTTGCAACTACCCCTTGACAGAATTCAGATAACAGGGTTTTGTTTTCTGTCTATTCTGAACACGCCTGGGAGGGCATTCAGTTTGGCGACAGCGCGATCAGAATCGCTGTCTAGTTCTGGGCTCTGCGCTCAGCGCTCTGTTCGCCAATGTGGAATCCGAGGCCTGTCGGCACCGATACCAAGGGGAATATGAGCTCCACAGACTGGGTTGAGACTCTCGATTTGGGGGAGATCGCGGAGATGCCCGCGGCAGGCTCTGATGCCTTGACGCTCGTAGACGGCTCTCGCGTGGCGGTGATTGGCGGTGGGCCGGCGGGCTCCATCTTCAGCTATTTCCTGCTCGAGATGGCGACACGCGTAGGGCTCGAGTTGAACGTCGACATCATTGAGCCGCGGGATTTCGAGAGGCCGGCGCCGATCGGCTGCAACATGTGCGGGGGCATCATCTCGGAGTCCCTGGTTCAGAACCTGGCGACCGAGGGCATCAATCTGCCCGGCAAGGTAGTTCAGAGGGGCATCGATTCCTACATGTTGCACATGGACGTCGGCAGCGTGCGCATCGCTACCCCCCTGCAGGAGATGAGGATTGGCGCCGTAACTCGCGGTCCCGGCCCGCGCGACGTGAAGGAGATGAAGTGGGAGAGCTTCGACCATCACCTGCTGAAGCGCTCCATCGAGGCCGGCGCCAAGGTGGTGCAGGGGCGAGTGGATCACGTCGACTGGACGGACGGTCGACCCCAGGTCCGCACGAAGGGCAACTTGCCGGAGACGTACGATCTGGTCGCAGTCGCCATGGGAGTGAACTCTCCCGGTCTGAAGCTCTTCGAGACTCTCGGCCTCGGATACGAGCGCCCATCTTCCACGAAGACGCTGATCCGCGAGTACTACCTGGGCGAGGAGGTCATCAACCGAACGCTGGGCAGCTCCATGCACGTCTTCCTGCTCGATATCCCACGGCTCGAGTTCGCGGCGATCATTCCCAAGGGGGACTACGTCAGCATGTGTCTCCTCGGGGAGGACATCGACAACGCCCTGGTCGAGGAGTTCGTCAACACGCCGGAAGTTCAGGGATGTATGCCGCCCGAGTGGAAAGCAGACGCTCGCTCGTGTCAGTGCATGCCGCGAATAGCCGTGCAGGGCGTGAAGAAACCCTTCGCCGACCGGGTCGTGTTCATCGGCGACTGCGGCGTTACCCGTTTGTACAAGGACGGCATCGGCGCGGCCTACCGAACTTCCAAGGCCGCGGCGCGCACGGCTGTCTTCGAAGGCATTTCCGAGGAGGCCTTTCGCCAGGGCTACCTGCCGGCATGCCGGACCATTGCCAACGACAATCTCATCGGCAAGGTCACGTTCCTGGCCACTCGGGTCATTCAGAAGACGCGGTTTGCACGCCGCGCAGTGCTGCGCATGACAAAGAAAGAGCAACAGAAGGAAGGCCATCGGCGCCGCATGAGCAGCGTTCTATGGGATATGTTCTCGGGCAGCGCACCTTACAAGGACATCTTCCTGCGGACTCTGCATCCGGCTTTTCTCGGCGGACTGTCCTGGTCTCTGCTAACTTCTGTCATTCCAGCGAGCAAGAAGAAGAAAACCGAAGGGGCAAAGAAATGAGTGGAGGGGCTCTCGGAAAGGTCTACCAGGACGGCGAAATCATCGTCCGGCAGGGCGACCACGGGGAAAGCATGTTCGTCATCCAGGCTGGGCAGGTGGAGGTCGTGGCCGAGCGCGAAGGCGAGGAGACTCTGCTGAGGGTTGCGCAGGCGGGGGAGCTTCTGGGAGAGATGGCGATCTTCGAGAAGCAGCCCAGGTCCGCGACACTTCGCGCGCTGGGTGAGGCCAAGGTCCTCACCATCGACAAGAAGAACTTCATGCGACGGATCAACGAAGACCCGACAATCGCGTTCCGCATTCTCGAGACGATGTCGCATCGGGTCCGCGAGCTCAGCAACGAGATCGTTCGGCTCAAGGCTGAGAAGTAGATCAGGGTACAGGGATCGCTATGAGCTCAGACGGGACAGACAGCGGCGTGCGCTACACGCCCCCAACAGCCACCGATGCGCAGCCTAGATTCCTGGTTGGTGGTGCCGGGGATGCTCCCGAAGGGCGCTACGTTTTCTATGAGCGGCTGGAGGTCGGCCGGGCCAACCCCGGGCGTGAGAATGCCCCGGGACTTCTCCTGGTAGATGATCCGACGGTCTCCTTTCGCCACTGCGTTGTCACGCAGTCGGCCGACGGCCGCTGCTTCCTCCGTGATGTCAGTCGCAACGGCACGCGCCTCGATGGGAGGCGTCTTGTGCCCAACGTCGAGGCCGAGATGCAGCTCGGCCAGGTGATCGGCGTGGGTATGGGGCACACGTTTCGTCTCGAGGGAGAGATATCGTCTTTCGGCGCGGGCGTGCCGATGACGCATGGTCTCACCGCGGCGTCGCCGGGACAAACGGTGGCGACCGTCCTGGTGGGCGACATCCGTGACTACACCGTGCTGGTGCGGAAGGCCCCTCCTGAGGAGCTGCAAAGGTCCGTCAGCATGGTATTCGAGGAGCTCACCAACGGTGTGATCCGTCACGGTGGAACCGTGAAGGAGTACCAAGGCGACGCTATTTTCTCGTTCTGGGAGGGTTCGCTGGGAGGTGATCAGGGCGCCAAGGCCTGTCGGGCCGCGTTCGAGCTCGACAAGATGGCTCACGAGATCGCCGAGGATCCCTCTCTGTGGAACGTGCCGGGATTCGAGCTGCGCATGGATTGGGCGCTGGCGACCGGACCCGTGGTGATCGACACATTCGGCGGCCGAGTCCCCACCGGCCTCTCGATGATCGGCGAGCCCGTGGTTTTGGCCTTCCGCATGGAGAAGTTCGCCAACGACGAGACGGGCTCGATTCTCGTTTGCCCGTTCACAAAAGAGCTTGCGTCCAGCGAGTTCGAGTTCCGCGACCTGGGTGAGCGGCACGCCAAGGGCTTCGACGCGCCCGACCACGTTTTCTCACTGGTCGGCGAGAAGTAATCGCTCCGGACTCCTTCCCGCATGCGACCCTTGAATCGGAGTATCAAATCTTGTTGTCAATATTGTTGGCAATTTCGCGAAGTGCGACCCATGAGTATTGGCTGCAAGTCGCCGATCCGGTAGGTCATTATTGGTCATCAGAACATACCTGAAACCCGGTCAAATCAAGATTCTTCAGTCTCGATTCATCTTTTTGTTGACATAGTGGCGCCGGATGCTTGAAGATTCGCCGGTCAAATGAATCTTTCACCAGGGAGGGGACCATCCAGGTAGCCTTGTAATCGCGACGCCACTCGTGCGTCCAGGGGCTGCCTGCCTCAGGAAGGTGCTGCCATGAAAAAGCAATTTGTACTTTTAGCGCTGGCGATCTGTCTCTTCGCCGCGGCGGAGATGCAGGGACTGCCGCAGGATCCGGCGGTTACCACCGTCTACGTGTCCGGACCCACCAGTCACACGGTCTACGAGACGACGTGGGGAGAGGCCTGCTCGATGGGCGCGCTCACCCGCGAGGTGTACTCCGGTAGTAGTCAGTTCCGCCCGACGGGCATAGAGTTTGGCAGCGACGGCCTGATCTACTTCGCCGACAACTCGCAAAGTGAGATCGGACGCCTTAGCCTCCCCGTGCCTGGTCAGCAGCAGCAGTTCGAGATCATCTCCGATTCGAGCGTCTCCACCCTGGAGAACCCGACGGACATCATCTTCACGGCCACCGACGCGATCGTTTCCAGCCGTGCGGGCAGCAACAAGAGCACCGCCGGTCTCTACATCATTCGCAACATTGCCGGCTTGCCGTTCAACGATCCTGCGATTCCGCTTCCCGAGCTGCTCTCTGCTTTTGGCAGCGGCGGCGGCAGCTCCGCCGAGTCGTTCGCGGTCCTCTACGACCGCAACCTGGTCGGGACAGAAGCCTCCGATGACGAGGTGCTGGAGTTCACGTTCAACAATCCGACCTTCCCCTACACAGACTTTACTCCCGTTTTCCCGACCGGTGGCGTGCCGCTGGGAATCGCGGGCACAGGCGTGGGCTCCCAGGAAGTGATCTACGTCGGCTTTCCTAAGACGGGTGAAATCCTGAAGTACGATCGCAATAACCCTGAGGTACCCGGAGCGCCGTTTGCTGTTCTTCCTGACCGGTACAAGCCTCGTCATATTGATACCGATCTGGCTGGGAACGTCTACGTCGCCGCCTCCCGACAAGACAACGGGTCGAATGGCGCCCTCTTCTGCATTCCGCCCTCTGGAGGCGTGACGCATCAAGTAACTCTCGACTCCGCCTATGGTGTGGCAGTCGGAGCTGGAGGCTCTGTAACGGCTAACAACGTCGACTTCACAGGCGGAGACAGCCTGAAGCTCTGCGGTGACGAGATTCGTCTGGTATCTCCCGGCGGCGACGTGACCACGGTGACGGTCAC
>CALAKE010000296.1 GCA_937922775.1 uncultured bacterium
CCTGACGATTCATCCAGGGCTTGAGTGCCGGTCGGCGCGGGGTAATCACCTCGGCGGACAGTTCACTCGCGGTAAGAGTACTTGCCCCTCAGGACGACGAGTCGCCGCTCGCTCAAGCGTCCGCTACGGCGATCACCCCGCGCCTCCCTCGGCCATCGGCCGGCTTGATTGTCTGCCGCAGCAACGATTCTCGTATCTTTCGACCCGCGGCGGATCTCAACTCATCCCGGCGGACACAGCCGTCCTCTTCGCTGCCGCTGGTGGCTGGAGGGGCGGTGATTGCGTCGTCAGGCAGCGTGGCTGAGGCTGATGGCACACGGGAGCTCAAGACGGTTGCGATGTGGGTGCTGGAGGGGAGGACATGACTGTGATGAGAGCAAGCGTTCGGACGCCAGGGATGCGCAGGGGCGACTCCGTCGAGGATGCTCGAGCTCGGACACAGGGAGGCACGGGGTGATCGCCGTAGCGGACGCTTGAGCGCGAAGGCTTCGAGCTTGCGGGTTCATCTGGGAACCATGTGCGCGAACTGTCCGCCAAGGTGATCACCTCGCGCCGACCGGCAATTGAGCAACTCCGTTGTCCGCCTAGGTGATTACGCCCGGGTTGAGGTTAATCCGGCGTTTGCTGGGCTATAATCGGCTTTCCGCCCACTCCGAGCGAAAGGGCTCGCTTCCGACAACCGCGATGCGAGGAAATTTTCATGAAATGTCCTTTCTGTGGGCATCTCAAAGACAAAGTCGTCGACTCTCGTGAGACGCAGGAATCGCAGGCCATTCGCCGGCGGCGCGAGTGCCTCGAGTGCTCCCGGCGCTTCACGACCTACGAGAAGCTCGAAGACGTGCCCGTAATGGTCATCAAGAAGGATGGACGGCGCGAGCTCTTCGATCGCAAGAAGTTGCTCGACGGGATGCTCACCGCGTGCGAGAAGCGCTCCGTGCCCTTGCAGCGACTCGAGATGATCTGTGACGAGGTCGAGGGGCTGGCTCAAGATCGCCAGGAGCGCGAGATCGCGACTACGGAGATTGGCGAGCTTGTGGTCGAACGACTGCGCGATCTCGACGACGTGGCCTATGTGCGTTTCGCCTCCGTCTATCGACAATTCAAAGACATCAACGCATTCATGTCGGAGCTGAAGGCCCTTCTCGATGACCCCTCCTAGCCCGGACACATCGGCCAAGTTGCCGGCACCGGGCGATGGTCTTTCCGAGCTTTTGAGCCGGGCGCCCCTGCCGCAGCTTTCGGCGCTCGCTGCCGCCCACCAGGGAGAGGTTTATCTGGTTGGCGGTGCTTTGCGCGACGCAATGCTCGGTTTGGAGGTCGCAGATCTCGACATCGCCGTAGAATCTGGCTTCGAGGAGTTCCTCCACTCGGTCGCAGTCGCGACGGGACGGCAGCCAGCGCCGATCGGTGATCGTTGGCGGCAGACGCATCGACTGCGGTGGCACGGAAGACAGCTCGACCTTGCGGTGCTTCTGGGGCCATTGGCACAGGATCTTGCTCAGCGCGACTTCACCGTCAACGCCATGGCCTTGCCGCTGCCGGCACCTGAGGAGGCCATGCGGGGATTGGTCGACCTATGCGGCGGACATCGCGATCTGGAGGAGAGGAAGATCCGCTGTGTGTCCGAGTCTGTTCTGGATGCGGATCCCTTGCGCCTGCTGAGGGCGGTGCGCTATGTGGCAGCTCTGCCGGACTTCGATCTGGATCCGGCCACCGCGGAGGCCGTCGCTGCGCGGGCAGCTCGAATCGTTGAGCCGGCTGCAGAACGGGTGCAGTCGGAATGGAGGCACCTGCTTGAAGCAGAGCGCTGGCTGCGCGGGATCGAGATGGCGCGTACTCTGGACCTCGCCGGCCGATCATTCGCCAGCCTCGATGACCTCGAGACAGCATATGCCTGGTCGGAGCGGTGCAACGATTCTACTTTGGAAGGCGTTGAAGGTCTCAGGCCTCTCATAGCCCGATTGGCCGCGGTTCTGGCAGGGGACGTTCGAAGGCGCGGGATGGAGCCTGTATGCGAAGGGCTACTCGCCAGGCGGTGGCCTGCCCGACTCGTGCGACAGGCGGCTCGAGCGGCCGACTGGTCACAGCGCGCGCATCATGCCGGCGAGAACGAGATTGCGGATTGGGTACTGCTCGATCGCGTCGCCGCGGCGCTTGCCGCACTGCTGGGGGAGGCGTGGGCTCGGTCGAGAAGTGCGCCGGCGCCCGCCGGCATCGCTCGTCTTCGGGTTTTGGCGCTGCGAGCGGGAGAGGATCGTTGGATCAGAGGCAAGGACCTTCGTGCTTGGGGGATGGATGAGGGCGCTGCGCTGGGCGCTGTTCTGGCCGAGGCGGCCCGGGGTCAAATTCTGCGGCGCTGGGACCGTCGAGAGGACGCGAGCGAATGGGCACGCAGCCGGGCTGCCTTATCTCGCCAGGGGGTGGTCGCAGGCTCCAAAGGAGAGAACCGGGATGGCGGGCCTTGATCGATCGTAAGCAGACAATCTCTGACATCGGCGAGTCGGCTCTGGTCGAGAGAGTCCTCAGCCTCATCGGCACCTGCGATCGAGGCGTTTTACAGGGCCCAGGGGACGATGGAGCGGTCGTGGATCCCGGTGGGCGGCGACTGGTTCTGAGCACGGACAGTCAGCACGAGGGAGTGCATTTCCGCCAGCAATGGACCGCACCTTGCGATCTCGGACGGCGGGCAATGGCCGTCAATGTTTCTGACCTCGGGGCCATGGGGGCCGATCCGCTCTGGGGCTTGGTTGCATTTGCTTTGCCGCAGTCGACCGAGCTGCGGTGGATTGAGGACGTCGCTCGTGGGATGGGCTCGGCAAGTGAGGAGTTTGGCTGTTCGATCATCGGCGGCGACGTGACCCGAGTGCCCGAGCGCATCGGGATCACCGTTACGGTGGTCGGAGCGCTGCCGCCCGACCGGGAGGCGGTGTTGCGCCGTGGCGCTCAGCCCGGAGACCTTTGTTGGGTCACAGGCTTTCCTGGCCGAGCAGCCGCCGGCCGTCGCCT
This sequence comes from uncultured bacterium, assembly GCA_937922775.1. Taxonomy (GTDB): domain Bacteria; phylum Acidobacteriota; class UBA890; order UBA890; family UBA890; genus CALAKE01. Next base: position 3,007 of record CALAKE010000296.1, read on the forward strand.
CTTGAGCGCCGGCTACAGGTTGTCCTCCGAGGAGACCGGCAGGGGCGGCCGCAGAGTAGAGCTGCGGGGAACCAGGGTCGCTGATGCCGGAGTTGCCGAGGATGCCCGTTGCTGTCTGGCCGCCTACCTGCAACCGATGCCTCCGTTATCTATGGGCGCCAGGGTAGCTGAGGCATCTCTGGTCAATGCCATGATCGACGTGAGCGATGGCCTGGGGATCGACCTGATGAGAATCTGTCAGGCTTCCGACGTCGGAGTCGAGGTCGAGATCGGGGATTTGGAGGGACGATCAGAGCTGCAGCGCTGGCAGGCAGGAGGTTTGGGATCTGTCAGGGAGTGGGTGCTGGGCGGGGGCGATGACTACCAGCTTCTGGGGGCCTGCCCGCGGGAGGCTGAGGAGGACCTGTTCTCAGTCGCAAACGAGTTGGGCATCGCACTGCATCGCATTGGTCAGTTTCTGCCTGTGGGGGAGGGGTGCAGGCTGCGTGGCCAGGAAGGAACAGAACCGCTGGTTGTACGGGGTTGGGACCACTTCGGCGCGTCGGAAGTGATCCGATGAGAAGGGCTCTCGTGAAGATCTCTGGAGCTCGGGAGGTTCGCCGATGTCAATAGCATTCACCGTGCAGTCGCGCGACGAGAAGAGCGAGGCACGCTGCGGTCTCTTGGAGACACCTCACGGCAAGGTGGAAACACCAGCGTTCATGCCGGTCGGCACGTACGGCGCCGTGAAAGGTATGCGCTCCGAGGATCTCGAGGCCGTGGGGGCTCAGATCGTACTGTCGAACACCTACCACCTGGCTGAGCGCCCAGGCGCCGACACCATCGCTCGTCTTGGCGGGCTGCACCGGTTCATGGGCTGGAATCAACCGATCCTCACAGACAGTGGCGGCTACCAGGTCATGTCACTTTCCCGACGTTGCGTCGTCCATGATGATGGCGTCACCTTTCAGTCACCCTTGGACGGCAGCGAGCGCACCCTCACCCCTGAAAGCGTTGTCGCCATCCAGGCCCAGCTCGGCTCCGATATCGCGATGGTCTTGGACGAGTGCGTTGCCAACCCGGCCGACCGAAAGACCGCGGAGAAGGCAGTGGCTCGGACCCAGGGGTGGGCCGTGCGCAGCCGGCCGCTTGCCGAAAACCTTCCGGGAGGCCTGTTTGGTATCGTGCAGGGCAGTGTCTATCCCGACCTCCGACATGCACATGCTCTGCAGTTGTCGGCCCTCGACTTTCCGGGATACGCCATCGGGGGGCTGTCGGTGGGGGAGGAGAAGGAAGTCACATGGGAGGTGTTGGAGGCGGCCGTGCAGGGCCTGCCCGATGACAAGCCGCACTACGTGATGGGTATGGGAACGCCTCTCGATCTAATCGAGGCCGTTTCTCGGGGCGCTGACATGTTCGACTGCGTGATCCCAACGCGTCATGCGCGTAATGGTGTCGCGTTCACGAGCACGGGGAAGATCTCGATCAAGCAACAGTGTTATGCGGAGGATCCCGAGCCCCTCGACAGCAACTGCAAGTGTCCGACCTGTCGCCGCTACAGTCGTGCCTACTTGCGCCACCTGAAAATGCGTTCGGAGATGTCCGGAGCGATACTCCTCACCTGGCACAACCTCTTTCATTACCTTGACTCGATGCGCCGCATCCGGCACGCTATCCATTCAGCTTCCTTTGCGGACTTGCTCGTTGAAGCGCGGTCGGCGGAAGAAGCTGCACCGTAGTACGGTCAAGCCGGCACCCGGCTGGCTTTTGACTCGGTTATTCCCACCAGATCGAATCGTCGACTTGGATCGGCGCGTAGATTGAGGCGATCGTGGACATTCGTTTGCTTGCGTTGATGGCTCCCGCCGAAGGACAGAGTGGATGGGCCGGGCTTATCCCCCTGGCCATGATGCTAGGTGTCTTCTATTTCCTGCTCATTGCTCCCATGCGCAGGCGGCAGCGACAGCAGCAGGAGATGATTGGAGCCCTGAAGACTGGCGACCGGGTCGTCACGTCCGGCGGGATTTATGGCACCATCGTAAGTATCAAAGAAGATCGGCTCACGTTGCGTATCGCCGACCAAGTGAAGATCGAGGTCGCGAAGGCGAGTGTCTCCGGTCTCGACCAACCGCCGAAGGAATAGCCTCCCTTCGATCGCACTGGCAAGGATTCATGTCCCGCGACATCATCTACAAGGCAGTTCTGATTCTGGCTGTTGCCGGCTTCTCGCTCTTCATGGCATACCCGCCAGATGAGCAGATCAACTACGGTCTCGACCTCAGCGGCGGCATCCACCTCGTTCTCGAGGTTCAGGTCGACGAGGCCGTTGCGGCGGAAGTGCGCAACGACCTCGACCGTTTTACCGATCTTCTCGTGGACGAGGGAGTGACTGTTGTCAGCGAACAGGTCGACTCCGACTCTCAATTCACAGTGACGGTGGCGAGCGCCGACCTGGGCCGTGCAGTGGACCTAGCGGAGGAGTACTACACCGCCTACGACACGACGCGGGGCCGAGGTGACGCTGCGACACTGAGCATGAGCTTGTCGACTGCGTACGGCGCCGACCTGGCCGACCGTGCGGTACGCCAGTCGCTGCAGACCATCCGCAACCGTGTCGATGCCTTCGGCGTGGCGGAGCCAGTGGTGCAGCGGCAGGGAACCGCCGGCAATCGAATCCTCGTGCAATTACCCGGCGTCGATGATCCCGAACGCGTCAAGAACATCTTGCGTACCTCCGCACTGCTCGAGTGGCAGATGGTCGAAGGGGGACCGGCAGAGAGTCGTGAGGCACTCCTCGAGGCATACGGCGGTGTGCTGCCGGTGGGCATGGAGATCCTGCCACTGTTGGCCGAGCCATCTGCGGCGGGAGAAGGCAGAGTTACCATCTATTACCTCCTGCGGGTCGCGCCGGCTGTTACCGGCCGTGATCTGAAGACGGCTCGGTTGAGCACTGACCAGATGGGTCTGCCCGCCGTTTCATTCACTCTCAATCCCGAAGGCGCGGGAACGTTCGAGAGAGTCACGGGTGAGAATATCGGCAGGCAGCTGGCGATCGTGCTCGACGACCGGGTCCACGCAGCTCCCGTAATCGAGTCCCGGATCTCTGGCCCCGGAATCATCAGCAATATCGGGACGGTTCAGGAGGCGGAAGACCTCGCGTTGGTGTTGCGCTCCGGTGCGTTGCCTGCCTCAATTCGGTACCTCGAGGAGCGCAGCGTGGGGCCGTCGCTGGGTCGAGAGTCGATCGAGCGTGGTGTCACTGCCGCCGCTATCGGCATGGCTCTGGTTGTGGCCTTCATGCTGGTCTACTACAGGGGTGCCGGGATCAACGCTGTCTTCGCACTGGCGCTCAATATGATCATCGTCCTGGGCGTCATGGCAGCGCTCGGGGCCACCCTGACCTTGCCGGGCATCGCAGGCCTCATTCTTCTGATCGGTATGGCGGTCGATGCCAATGTTCTGATCTTCGAGCGAATTCGGGAAGAGCTTGGTTTGGGCAAGACGGTGCGTTCGTCCATCGACGCGGGGTTCAGCAAGGCACTCTCGGCGATCCTCGACGCCAACATCACGACATTGATCGCTGCGGTGTTTCTATTCCAGTTCGGCACTGGGCCAGTGAAGGGCTTCGCGGTCACCATTACGATCGGCATCCTGGCCTCTATGTTCACGTCTCTATTCGTTTCCCGTTTTCTGTTTTCCCTGTGGATCCTGCGCAGGCCGGGTAAGTTGAGTATCTAATGCGTCTTTTTGGAGAGACCCATTTCGACATCCTCGGCATGCGGCGCTGGGCCGCCATGCTCTCTTGCGCCGTGATCCTGATCAGCATCGGTTCGCTGGTTATTCAGGGCGGGCCACGTCTCGGCATCGACTTCGCCGGTGGCTCTCAAATTGTCGTGCAGTTTGCGGATCCAGTGGATCTGAATGAGCTGCGCCAAGCTCTCGCCGCCCAAGGCCTCGAGGGAAGCCAGATCCAAGAGTTCGAAGGAGAGCGGGAGGTCTTGATCCGTACTCCGCGCGTCGAGGAAGGCGAAGAGCTCGCTGTGGTCGAGAGCATCAGCAGTGCTCTCGACGTGGTGGATCCGGCCCCGGCAGGTTTCGAGGGCAGGATGGACCTGAACACGGTGGGTGTCGCAGTGGTCACGACCGTGCTACTGGAAGCCAACCCCCTCGGCCTCGATGTTGTGGTCGACCTGGAAGATACGCAACGCCAGTATCAGCAGATTGCCCAGTCGGCGCTCAACGTGCGTGCGGCGGAAGGCCTGTTGGCCTCCTGGGATCAGGTGACGGGACTCGGCTACGACGCTGCGGTGGCAGAGACGCTCCAGAGCAGTTTTTACCTGGGCGGCCACCATGTCGTGAATACCGAGTGGGTCGGACCCCAGGTCGGCCAGGACTTGAGACGCCAGACCATGCAGGCGATGGGCTGGGCGCTGCTGGGCCTGCTCGCTTATATCACCTACCGGTTCGAGTTCCGCTTCGGCGTGGCGGCGGTCGTTGCTCTGGTTCACGATGTTCTCATCGCTCTGGGTGCATTCTCGTTGACGGGTCGCGAGTTCAACCTTCCGGTGATCGCCGCCTTTCTCACCATCATCGGGTACTCATTGAACGACACGGTCGTCGTCTTCGACCGAATTCGTGAGAACAATCAGGTTCAGCGTCGGTTACCGCTCTATGAGCGCATCAATCTCAGCATCAACCAGACGCTGTCGCGCACCGTGTTGACCTCCGGTACCACACTGATCGTCGTTGTTTCGTTGTTTCTGTACGGTGGTCCGGTCATCAACAACTTCTCGTTCGCCTTGCTGGTCGGGGTCCTGGTCGGCACGTACTCTTCAATCTTCGTCGCCAGCCCGATCGTCTACGCCTGGTACGCCTGGGCAGCGGAGCGCGTGAAAGACTAGCCTGCCTCCCCGCTCTGGTCGCTACGTGGTGCTTGGTGGCGATGCTATCCTGATGTCCACCCTCGATGGATGAGGGCATCCGGTCCACCGTCCGCTGAGAATCGTGCACCTTCCCACCCTTCAGACCGGCGGCTCGCCGCCCACCCGTATCGAAGATATCCTCGATCTGCTCGAGGGAACTCATCTGCCCGAGGACCTCGATCTGGTGCACCGTGCCTACGTGTATTCAGCGCGAGTGCACCAAGGCCAGGAACGTCTCTCGGGAGAGCCCTACCTCAACCACCCTCTTGCGGTAGCGATGATCCTCTCCGAGCTAGGGCTCGACGCCACGTCGATTGCTGTCGGCCTACTCCATGATGTCTTGGAAGACACGCATGCCAGTCAAGAGGACATCGAAGAGATGTTCGGTGAGGAGGTCGGCAATCTGGTAGACGGCGTTACCAAGATCAGCAAGATCAGCTTCACGAGCAAGGAACAAGAGCAGGCCGAGAACTTTCGCAAGCTCGTGTTGGCGATGACCGAGGACATCCGCGTCCTGATGGTCAAGTTGGCTGATCGCCTGCACAACATGCGCACGCTCGAGTATTTGAAGCCCGAGGCCCAGGTCCGGAACGCTCGAGAAACCAGCGACATCTATGCGCCCCTCGCTCGGCGCCTGGGCATTGGAAAGATCCAGACCGAGCTCGAGGTTCTGTCGTTACGCTACCTGGAGCCTGATGACTACCAGAAGCTGGTCGAGGCTGTGGAGGCGCAACCCGACGTCCGCGCAGCGTTCATCGACCGGGTCCACCAAGTCATCGAAGAGGCCTTGGAGAAGGAAGGCATCGAGGCGCGCGTGGAACACCGGGTGAAGAGCCTCAGCAGCATCCACAGGAAACTGAAGAAGGGTGTCTCCGACCTCGATCAGGTCTACGACGTGATTGCCTTCCGCATCATCACCGATAGCGAGCAGAGTTGCTACGCAGCTTTGGGGATCGTGCATGGGCTCTGGCGACCGGTGCCTGGGCGCTTCAAGGACTTTGTCGCCATGCCGAAGCGCAACATGTACCAGTCGCTGCACACCACGGTGATCGACGAGGGGCGACCTTTCGAGCTACAGATCCGCACCGAACAGATGCACAAGGTCGCCGAGGAAGGCATCGCGGCGCACTGGATGTACAAGGAAGGGCGTCTCGACGCGGAGGTCGATACACAGCAGTTTCAGTGGCTTCGGCAGATCGTAGACTGGCAGCGTGATATGCCGGACGCCCGAGACTTCCTCTCGTCTTTGAAGATCGATCTCTACCCTGGAGAGGTGTACGCCTTCACGCCGACCGGAGACGTCAAGGTCGTGCCACGGGGGGCATCGCCAATTGATTTTGCCTATGCCGTTCACACCGAGGTGGGCCATCACTGCGTCGGTTCCAAGGTGAACGGTTCTTTGGTCCCACTGCGGACCGAGCTGCGCAACGGCGACATCGTAGAGATCATCACGAGTCCGGACGCCCGGCCCAACCGTGACTGGCTACGCCTCGTGAAGACGTCTCGTGCTCGCGGCAAGATCCGCAGCTTCATCAACAAGCGTGAGAGGGATCGCAGCATCGAGGT
>CALAKE010000297.1 GCA_937922775.1 uncultured bacterium
GCAGCGCGGCGTCGACGACACTGAATATCGCGGTGTTGGCTCCGATGCCCAACCCAAGGGAAAGCAACACCACCATTGTGAAGCCGGGACTCTTCCGAATCATGCGTACGGCGAAGCTCAGATCGTGCAGCAAAGAGCTCATGTCGATGCCTCTTCCATTGGGGATTTTCTGTCGACGTCCAGGATCTGTCGGGCGTCGTCCGCGCTGCCCCTCACGTCCCCATCGCCAGCGCAGGTCATCGAAGCGGGCCAGGAGGCCGTTCGACAGCAAGTCCCACCACATGCGTCGAGCCCGGCGTCGCAGAGGCGAGCGGCGCATGTCGGAGTACAACTCCAGCAGGTCGAGCGCATAGGCGGAACGAAATCTGCGTGGAAACGCGAGCAGGAGAAAACGATAGGCCCGCCCCGGAGCAAACAGCGGGAGACGCTCACCACCATCTCTGGGTTGCGCTGCGCGAGGGATGTCTGGATCCTGCATCGACCGCGATCTTTCCTACTTGGTGCTTTCCGACAGCAGAGGGGCGGAGATCTGAGCCAGCAATTCGGCCTCCTCGGTGGCCGCTTGACGGCCGAGCGGAGTGATTCGGTAGTAGGTCCTGCGCTCGTCATCCGGACCGCCGCTCGCTCTTCGATCGGCGTCCTCCACCAGGTTCCGTTCCCGGAGCCGGTAGATCACGCGGTAAACGTCGCCCGGACGAAGCTGCACCTTTCCTTTAGTGCGCTCAACGATGTCGAGGACGATGCCGTAGCCATGCCGCGGCTCCTCGTACAAGGCGGCGAGCACGAGAAACTCGACCGACTTGAGAGGTACCCGCCGCTCGCCCTCTGTCTCTGTGGTCTTCGGCATCTCTCTTTTTTCTCTCCATCCGGCTCACGGTGAGTGAGTCCGATTATCAGCATCACGCGTATACGCATTATGCGTATGCCAGCTCGGCGCTGTCAAGCCGATGGCATTCCTCGAGCGATCCCAGAAGATCTACCCGGCTGCGTAGGACCACGCGATGCGGGAAGCGGCGCGGGGAAAGAGCATGTCAGCCTACAGCGGCGACCAGCTACCCGGTGGGGTTGGTCGGAGCGGACCTCCCGGGACCGGAGATCTTGAGGCCATACAGCTCCCACCACTCCTCGGCGCGTACCTGCGTCCAGGGATTGGCGAAGGCGACGTCGCCGAGCAGCCGCCAAAGCTCACCGGCCGATTGCGGTCGTTCGCCGGGACTTTTCCGTAGGCAAGCAAGGATCACCGCATCGAGAGCCTCGGGCATGGGCTGCTCTGTCATCTGAGACGGCGCCACCGGCTCTGCCTGCGTGTGCTGCACGAGAACCTGCATCGGGGAGTCGGCTACGAACACCGTCCGCCCGGTGAGCATCCAATAGGCCACACAACCCAGCGCGTATAGATCGGTCTGAGGCCCTACGTTGCCGCCCTCCAGCGCCTGCTCAGGTGCGGTGTAGGAGGGAGTCCCCGTGAATTGTCCGGCCTGCGTCAAGGCGGTCATCGCGGTCTTCTCGGTGTCAGTGACCGCTTTGACGATGCCGAAATCCAGGACCTTGAGGAAGTCACACTCCGGACCCATCTTGCAGACAAACAGGTTGGCAGGCTTGATGTCGCGGTGAACGAGACCCGCATCGTGCGCTTCGGCGAGGGAGCGACAGGCCTGCCGCAAGAGCATGACGACCCGTTCCGCAGGCATGGGCCCGAATTTGTTCACCATGGAGTCGAGATCAAGTCCGTTGAGGAGCTCCATGACATAGTAGAAGGCACCGCTCTCGCTCACGCCAAAGTCGTAGAGCTCCACCGTGTAGGGCGACTGCAGGTTGGCAATAGCCTTCGCCTCTCTCTGGAATCGTTGAACCGCGGCCTCGCTCTCCTCGCCGCCGGAAAAGACCTCGGCGCGGACCAGCTTGACGGCTGCCGGCCGGGCCAGCATCTGGTGCCTCGCCAGCCATACCTCTCCCATGCCTCCCTCGCCGAGCTTCTCCACCAGGCGATAACGATCGAGCTCGATACCCTCCTCGAGCAGTGACTCGTCTATCTCCAGCACCGGTCCGGTCGCGGCGATAACCACGCGCTCGAGCAGGTTCTTCAACTCGTTGATATTGCCCGGCCAGCGGTATTCGCGCAGGCGCTGCATGGATTCCTCTGCTACGCCTTCGAGTGGCTTGCCCATGCGCTGCGCATGCTCACGCGTGAAGTAGTTCACCAATACCGGAATATCGTCCTGCCGCTCCAACAGCGGTGGCACGTAGAGCTGCTGCTTGACCAGATGCTTGAAGAGATCAGAGTTGAACCGGCCGCCGGTCGTGTGTTCCCCGAGATCCTTCGGCGTATAGGCGATGATCCTGACGTCCGGGCTCGACACCTCGCCCTCCTGGCGGCAGACAGAAAGCTCACCTAGCCGCTCAGCCAATTGTTCCTGGGCATCGGGCGGCAGCGCGTTGACGCTGTCGAGGTATAGCGTGCCCCCGTCGGCCAGCTCGAGCTTCCCTACAGGGCCAGCGGCCGGCGAGCCGTCTTCTGAATGGGCGGCACCACCGATCAGCTTCAGGCCCGGACTCGTACGCAACGTGGCGCAGTTCACGTAGATGAACGCACGACCACCGCGCTCGGACTCGCCATGAATCGCGCGCGCGATCGCCTCTTGCCCAGCGCCTGGCGGTCCCGTCAAGAGAAGAGTGTCCTCAGTGGCGGCAAGCCTCTCAACCGCTTCTCGAAGGCCGCGGACGACGGCGCTGTCTCCCAACAAGGGTCCGTCGACACGGGCCTTGGCCTCGTCGATCAGCTCCCGGGCAACTTGAAGCTCATGCTCGAGTGCCTCATTGTGAGACTGCAACTCTCGCTCGACGCGCTCGCGCGCTGCGACATCACTCTCGATAGCGCCAGCCATATGGTTTAAGGCGCCGGCCAGCTCCCCGATCTCGTCACGGGAGCTGATCTCCACCCGCCGGGAGTAGTCGCCTGCCTCCAGGTCACGGGCACCGTCGACCAGCTTGCGAACCGGGCGAACGACCACGCGGGTGAGAAACAAGGATGCCGCCACGGCAAATACTGCCGCCAGCCCTAGCCCGAACAAGAGAAGCCGTGTGCGCAGCGCCGCGGCAGGCGCTACAACTTCGGCCATATCGAACTTCGCCATTATGGCCCAAGGAACTCCCTGGATGTCGAGAGGACCGGTTGAGACCAGCACCTCGATGCCGCGATAGTCGGGGTTCACGATCGTCCCCGATTCCCCCGCCAATGCCAGTGCCGCCGCATCGGTGTCCACCCTGACGTTCAAAATCGATGACGCATCCTGGAAGCGACTGGCCGAGCGCATGAGTTTATCCGGCCCGACGAGGAACGTCTCGCCGGTTTCACCCAAACCAGCCGTCTCGGTCATGATGCGGTTCACTTCGTCCACGGGGAGCTGGAAGATCGTCACCCCGATCTTCTCTTCACCGCGAAAGACAGCGGTCCCCATGAACGCCGCCGGTGCGCCGTAGCTCGGCTCGTAGGGGGCGAAGTCCTCGAAGAGAATCTCCCCCTTCCGGGCCGTCCCCCTCAGCCGATGGTATAGCGCCGCCAAATTGCTGTTCTGGTAGGGCCCACCGATAAAGTTGGTGCCGAAATCGGCCTCCTTTGTTACCGAGTAGACGAGGTCTCCGAATAGGTCGAAGATGAAGATGTCGTGGTACCCGAAGGAATGGCGGAAGTTGCGAGCGAGCGGGTGGACCTCGGCGTGGACCCTGTCGTAGTCGGTGTCGAGACCGGCCGACATCAGCTCTTCCTTCTCGTCGACGGGGTGAGGGTTGCCGGCGATGTAGGTCGACTGCAGCAGCCGGCCCGCGACAGACACCGGGATGTAGTACTCGCGACGCTGCCATTGGAAACCAGCGCCTTCGGCACGAGGGCGGAACTCATCTACGTAGTAGTCAACAACCGCTCGGTAGACTTCGCTGGCCTCATCGGTGGGTCGGTTGTCCTGTGAAGGCAGCGCCTGAAAGGCAGCCGTGAAACTCTCGGTTGCCTCAATAACCGATCGCCTGCCGGCAAAGTTCGCCAGGTGCCTCCGAATCTGCTCGAAGTAGGCCTCCACGAAGTGCGCCCGGGAAACACGTAATGCCTGGAGTGAGCTCGACTGTTGTTCGAGCAAAGAGGCCCCACTCGCCGTCACCGCGATCCAGCCGAGGACCATGATGGCGACAAAGCCTAGCATCAAGACCGCCGCCATCAGCTTGCGCGACAGGCTCCGCTTTCCCCGGACGGCTTCCCTGCCCGAGTTCGCAGTGCCAGAAGCAGGAGCACCCGTTTCAGCCGACTCAGCGGCAGCGCCCGTATGCGCTGGTCCAGAGGCAGCGCTCGAATCAGCTGGATCGGATGTGGGCTCGGCTTCGGGGATCTTCTGTTGGTCGGGCTCGGCCGGGGGCTGTTCGCTCATCCGCCAAGGGTGCACTTCCCCAATTGCCCATGCAACTCTGCGGACACCTCGCCTGGCGGCGGCAACTACCCTTCGCGTTTCGGTCGATCTGCACACTGTCCTGCGATAGATTGGCGCTCTCGGCCACCTTCCACGCGCGTGGGCCCTGCAGGCGGTACTTAGATGGCCCTGCGGCCCACGCGGCAAACCTCTGCAAGGAGTGTCCGGAATGCTCGCTTCGATCACGAGGATTCGTCTCCCCCTGGCGCTCGCTGTTGCGGCGCTCATTCTCCTGTCGCCCACCCTGGGGATCGGTCAAGATTCACCCTTCGTTGGAGACCGCATCTTCCAGCTTCTCAACGGCGAGATCTCCGGCGACGCCGCCTTTGAGACGATCCGCTACTGGACCCAGTTTCATCGTCCGGGCAACAGCCCCGGCTTCACCGAGGCGGCCGACTACATCTACGAGAAAGCCTTGGAGTTCGGTCTCGAGGATGTCGTGCGCCTGAAACAGCCGATGAGCTCGCCTGCATGGAGCGCGTCGGAAGGATCGATTTGG
>CALAKE010000298.1 GCA_937922775.1 uncultured bacterium
CTGACCGAGGAGTTCCTCGAAAGCACCACGAATCCCTACTACGCCGGCGAGGTCGACTACGGCGACCGGGCCGAGCACTGCTGGAACGGCGACCACGACCAGCCCAACGCGATCTCGCGCTTGCGCTACATCCAGATGTTCGCGCCCAAGATCGTCGAGCGGATCCTGGCGTCGGCGCCATCGGGAGCCGACACGACGAGCTGGAGGTACTGATTTCCAGAGATAGATGCTGATTCAACTGTCTGCCGGGGTCACCTTTCGGGGCTGAACCCTAGTGACCGTTGGTGTTCAATAGGGTCCGTCTGTTCATCTGTCAGGAGTGAACCACGACTCACATCTCGGTCGGCCACAGAGTGACCTTTTCATCTCTCAGGATCTGGCTGTCGTGCGCCCTGCTGGGCGTTGGAGCGGTTCTCATCGCGGGCTGTGCATCGGCGCCAGCTCAAAACTACCTCGACAGCGCTGGCCCGCGATACGCGGGTGGCTTTCGCTCAGGCGAGGCGGACGCGGACAACGAGGAGACGTTTCTCGTCGTTTCCTTCAACGTGAAGATGGGAGAGGAACCCGACAACGCGCTGAAGGTGTTGCGTAACGCGGGGCTCGACCAGGCCGACGTGTTGCTCCTCCAAGAGATGGACCTGGAGGGCACGATCGAGATGGCCGAGGACCTCGGATTCAACTACGTCTACTACCCTGCCACCCTACACCCATGGAGCCATCGCCTATTCGGCGTTGCCGTCCTGTCACCGTGGCCCATCCAGGGCGATCACAAGATCCGCCTTCCCGACTTCACCGACTCACGTGATCCGGCCGCAAAGGCCTCCATGGTTGCTCTCACGTGGGTGAAGGGGACACCGGTCGGGGTGGTCAACGCTCACCTGCAACTCGGCCTGTCACCGGTCCAGGTAGAGGAACAGGTACGAGTGATCGTGGACTGTGCTTTCTCTGGGAATTGCGAGAATCCTCAGGCACCCTTGCTTCCACAGCTTCAGTACGTCGTGCTTGCGGGCGACTTCAACACGTCGCAGGACGGCAAGATGCGCGCCGCCGACGGGGTCCTGACCGAGGCGGGCTTGCAGCGGGTTCCAGGAATCGGGCGGACCTACAAGTATCTGTTCTTCGGCCTGGGCAAGCTCGACCATATCTACGCTAGCCCCACGCTCGAGGTAGAGGAGTCCGGGCAGGAGCGCGGCTTCTTCGCCACAGGAAGCGATCACTTCCCCGTCTACGCCCGCCTGCGCTTCAACGGCGAGATCCCAGAACCGTGGCAGGGCTTCGAGCCTGACGAATCGTGGGCGACGCGGCCGTCATCACCCACTCGCCGCGAGAGACGATAACGAGGCCCCCTCAATGAGAGTTCTCCACGTCATTTCCGCCCTCTATTCCGGCGGCGCGGAGAACATGCTCCTCAAGCTGCTTTCCCAGCCTAGCGACGACGAGTCGAGCGCCGCGGTCATCTCTCTCGCGGGTGGTGGACTGCCGTACAAGAGAATCCAGGCCCTGGGTGTGCCCGTATTCTCCGCCGGAATGCGTTTGGGCGTTCCGACACCTGCCGCGTTCTGGCGCCTCGCGGCTCACGCTCGCCGCATCCAGCCGACTTTGATCCAAGGATGGATGTATCACGGGAATGTGGCCGCCGAGTTCGCGAGCGCCTTCCTGCGGGGCCGCGTACCCGTTCTGTGGAATGTCCGTCATTCCCTGTACGACCTGAAATACGAGAAATGGCTCACGGCGCGGGTGATCCGCCTGGGGGCGCTTCTGTCCAAGAGGCCGGCTCGGATTCTCTATAACTCGGCCATAAGCGCCGAGCAGCACGAGGCGATTGGATACCGGGCAGACCATCGCGTCGTCATCCCGAATGGCTTCGATACGGAGCTGTTTGCTCCCTCGCAGGAGGCGCGTCGACAGCTCCGCGACGAGCTGGGTTTGCCGCAGACGGCGAGGCTAGTCGGTCTGATTGCTCGCTTTCATGAGATGAAAGGCCATGAAACCTTCCTCCGTGCCGCTGCGATGATTTCGTCGAAGTATCCGGATGTGCATTTCCTCCTGGCAGGATTCGGGGTAGAGGAGACCAACGAAGATCTGATGGAATTGATTCACACGCTGTGCCCCGGTAACCGAGTTCACGTTTTAGGCATCCGGAGTGATACCCCCATTGTCACGGCGGCACTGGACATCGCCTCGTCGTCCTCTTGGTTCGGGGAGGCGTTCTCCAATGCCATCGGTGAGGCCATGTCCTGCGGGGTGTGCTGCGTGGTGACGGATGTTGGCGAGTCGGCTCAGCTAGTAGCGGACTCGGGCCGCGTCGTCCAGCCTCGAGACCCGGCTGCCATGGCGTCTGCATGGAGGAGCCTCTTGGACCTGAGCGAAGAGGAGCGCGCGAAGCTCGGCGCTCGGGGGAGGGAGCGAATCATAAAGGAATTTTCGATAGAAAGGGTGGCGAGCCTGTATCAGTCTCTGTACCGAGGAATCTCGGAATCGTACTGATCCCACGGCCACCTGGGCAGCGAAATGCGAGCTCGATAAGAGAGCCTACGGCCCTGCAATGATCACGGACTTTCTCATTCGCGTCTTCGTGAATCCCTTCGCGTGGAAATACCTGTTGGGGTCTCGCCGCTTCGAAATCCTCGAAGCGTTGCGCGAAAGCCAGTGGAACTCGCTCGAGGTCAACCTGCAGGAACAAGCTCGGGCGCTATTCGAGCTCGTCACTCATGCCCACACACATGTCCCGTACTACTCACGTGTCATGGCGCAGCGCGACATTCACTACTCCGAGGAGACGATCTTCGAGGACATCAAGCAATTCCCGATACTGACGAAGGACCTGATCCGAGAACACTTCGAGGAACTTCAAAGCACCGACCCTGACACGCGGCGGCGGAAACCCCACCATGCGACATCCGGCGGCTCCACGGGCGAGCCCGTTCTCTTGGTTCACGATCGCGTCACCTGGGACCGCTCATCTGCAACCAAGATGCTATTCAACGAGTGGGCAGGCAGGCGTGAAGGCCAATACATGATCGCCTTGTGGGGCTCTGAGCGGGAGATCCTCGAAGGCGGTCAAGGACTCAAGGGATTCCTGCGCCGCCACTTCAAGAACTTTCAGCTTCTCAATGCATTCAAGATGTCAGAGCGCGACATGAGAGGTTTTGTCACGCTGATCAACACGAAGAAGCCTGTCGTCATTCTGGCCTATGTCCAGAGCATTGAAGAACTGGCGCGGTTCATCGAGAGACACGGCCTTTCCGTATATTCGCCTGAGGGGATCATTACCTCTGCTGGGACCTTGGATGACGAAATCCATCGCACGATAGAGCGCGTGTTCCGATGCCCGGTCTTCAACCGGTATGGAAGTCGAGAGGTGGGAGATATGGCCTGCTCATGTGAGAAGGGCGAGGGCCTGCACCTCAACATCTTCAGCCACTATGTCGAGGTGCTAGACGCGGATGGCATCGGCGTGGAACCAGGGCAGACGGGCGAAATCCACGTGACCACCCTGCACAATCTCTCCATGCCTCTCATTCGATACGCGATCGGTGACGTCGCTAGAACTTCCGCGGTAGGTTCGTCATGTTCGTGCGGACGAGGAATGCCCTTGCTTGATTCTATTCAAGGCCGCACTGTCAATCTCTTCCGAACTGCAGATGGCGACGTTGTGGATGGGAGCTATATGACCCGTCAGCTTCATAGGAGATCGTGGTGCAAGCAGTACCAGGTAATCCAAGAGGACTACACGAGGATCAGAATCAAAGTTGTTCTCTACGAGGGCACCTTTTTTGAAAAGGACGTAGGTCCTATATCTCGTGCTATCAAGAACGTGATGGGGGGAAATTGCAGCGTAGTCTTCGAAGAGGTCGACTACATCGCCCCCACCGAATCCGGGAAGTTCCTCTACACGATAAGCATGGTCGGCGGGAATCCTAGCGCGGGCGCGAGCGATGCCGAGAGTTGAGGGGCCCGGACTAGAAGCTCAGCTCGGGATCATTCGCCAGCCCGGTCAACCCGACGAAAAGCAGCTTCACGACGTCCTCCATGACCTCGGGGGTCAGAGAGGCGGGCGTATCTCGCGGGTCGTGATAGTAGGTGCTGATGCCCGCGACTCTGCCTGACGTTCCGACGCTCATGGTGCGGAAGCCGGCGCGCTGGAAGATGACACTGTCGCTTCGCGGCCGACCCACCGAGCTGCGCGAGGCCGAGGCCCCGAGTGTCCGGTGCAGGTACTTCTCGTTGGCAGCCTCGAAATGGCGGTAGATCTGTGGATAGGTCACGCCCCCACCCACC
>CALAKE010000299.1 GCA_937922775.1 uncultured bacterium
GATCGGGGGTGGCCAGGCCTTTCGCCCGGAGCAGTCGCGCATACTCGGACTTGACCGTTTCGAATACGAGCTGCTCGTCAAAGCGATCCCGGGCCATCTGCCGACCCGTCTCACCCAATCGCCTGGCACGATCGACGTCACCCAGGAGCTCGACGATGGCATTGCCCAAAGCCTCGGCGTCACCCAGCGGCACTAGCAATCCATTGCGATCGTGCTCGACCGCCTCCCTGCAACCGCGGATGTCGGTCACGATGCAAGGCAGTCCCATCGCCGACGCTTCCATGGGCGCACGAGGGAATCCCTCGCGATGAGAGGGCAGCACGAAGACGTCCATCGCTTGGTAGAGCTCCGGCATATCCTGACGCATGCCCGGGAATGTGCAGAGGCCCGCGACGCCAAATTCCCCGGCATCTGATGGCGATACGACGTCTGTCTTCTCCTGGTCCACAGGACCGACTAGCAAGAAGTGTACGTTTGGAATCTCAGCTTGAACCATTCGCGCCGCCGCGAATATCTCGCGTAGCCCCTTCTCCTCTACGAGCCGGCCCACGAATCCGACAACAACAGAGTCGGGAGGAATGCCCAGCTCGGTCCGTTTCTCGGACCGCTCTCGCTCACTGAACCGATCGGGGTCGAATCGACTCAGGTCAATGCCGTTGCCCAGGTATCTCAGCTTCTCCGATCCCGCAATTCTCTCTCGCCCTGCCGTCTGTAGGTCCTCGCCGCTTTGGCAGAAGACAACGTCTGAGAAACGTGCCGAGATCTTCTCCATCGTTATGTATATACGACGCAGAGGCGCAGACATGTGGTCGTGAAAGTAGAACCCATGAACTGTGTTCACCACGATGGGAACGCCCGCCATTCTCGCCGCGAGAGGTCCCAGCAGGCCTGGCTTTGGCGTGTGAGTGTGAACAATGCTGTACCTCTCGCGGCGAAAGTGGGCGAGTAGCTTGAACAGGGCGACCAGGTCTCGGAACGGGGTCAGGGGGCTACGAGTCATATGCACCGGCACGTGGCGAATCCCAACGGCCTCGATCTCGGCCACATCAGGTCCCGCAGTGGAGATGCCGCTTACCTCGTATCCCTCCTGCGCCAGGCTGCCCAATTGGTTGAGCAGCAGGTAACGAAGCGACATGTCGATAGTGGTGACGTGTGCCACTGGGATGCGTCGCTTCCCATGCTGGCCCTTCACGCGAGCGCTCATCTCGGTCGAGACCCCGTGTTTCGCGGCCTTCTCTTGGCGGCGGGTCGGCCGATACCGGCATCCATCCTCGTCGGCAGCTCAGCCGTTCGCCAGGACGGGGACGGGTGTCTCCGGAGCACCAGCCTCGGAAAGTACTTATGCTTCGGAGCCTTCGCGTGGCTCGCGAGTACCAGGTAGGAGGCAGTAGCAACTATGAGGAACACGAACATGAACATCGGCGTTCGCTGCCGCGCGATGACGCCGAGGTTCCCGAACGTGTAGCCAATCAGCAGCGTATACCCGGCGATCGCGATCAGAGCGAAGCGCAGGAGCTTGTTCTCTCGCCAATGCAGAGCTGCCGAAAGCAGCTGCCTTCGCTTCCGCCAGAGGACCCACCAGAGGACCCATAGCTCGATCATAGGCAGGAGAGAAATCGGGCCCCGAACCTCCCAGGGGAACGGTCGCACCCAGATATTGACAAACGCCATCGGCAGTCCGCGAATCCCGGATGGCAGCGTATCCAGGTTGCTACCACCTATCAGAGTGTTCCGGGCACGGGCGGACTGGAACTCCTGCATTCCTTCGAGGTCCGCCCGGTCAATGCCAAACAAGGCGTTCATACCTGATAGCACCAGAAGGGCGAGCACCACGACGATCGCGGCCTCGAGCAAATGTCGGACGCTGATTCGCTGCCAGGATCCGAGCCACTGCGCCAAGCCAGTCACCAGAACGAGGAAGGCCGCGTAATGCGGGCGAACCACAAAGGCACTCAGGGCTCCCGTCAGATAGTAGGCCCAGAGAATGCGGCCGCCTCGTCCCACGTAGCCAAAGAAGAGAAGGCCAGTCGCGAATACTATGAGGGCTTCTTTGCCAACGCCGGATGTCCAAAACCAGAGGGACGGCCACAGCCAGATCCATGCGGCATACCGGACGACAAATGGCTTGGGAGCCAGATCGAGGACACCTCGAGCCGCCAGGTAGAGCCCGATGAATCCCAGCATGGAAAAGACGAGGAACTCCCCGCGCATTGTCGGGCCGATCACCGAGATGACAAGACCCGATATATTCCCCACGAAATCCGTGCCCCACCAGTGCTCGACTCCGAACCACTGACTGAAGCCCAGAACGGAGAGATCGCCACCCCACAACCTGTCGGCAAACGAAACTCCACGTCGGTAATACTCGACAGAGTCACCTACTCCATCGTAGGCCCTGTACAGGATCTCGTAGCGCACGAAGCTGCCCAGGATGCGCAGGGCAATGGCAAATATGATCAGTCGAGTCGGGAAGGGCTGTCGGTGCCGCCGCGCAAAAAGCACGCCAACGCAGAGCGCGAAGACGGCAATGATGAAGAACCCTATGATGTTGTAGTCGAACATTCTGATCGGGCTAGCAGTGTCGATCCTCGAGCCAGGCTGCGGTAGGGCCCTCTACTCTCGAACCGCGGGAGGTTCACGCCCGCGACTCCGCACCCTCTGGCAATCTCCTCGAGGGTTCCCTCAATAGACAATGGAATACCCGCCGCCCAGGATCAGGCCCTGCCGGTCGTACTGATTGAAGTTGGAGGACCTCTCGGTCCATCCAACGCGGGCGCCAATCGAGTGAGAAGCCCCGAGCGTCCACTGGAGGAGAGCCACCGACTGCCATAGCTCGTCCTCCCTCGCGTCCGT
>CALAKE010000300.1 GCA_937922775.1 uncultured bacterium
CCCAGCAAGCCGAGGGAACCGTCTCGCAGTTGACCCTATCACGGGTCCTCGAGACGGCAAAGAGGCGGTTCCCTCCCGATTTCGGCCTCCCGACAGGCCGGCAGAAGGACGGAACTACATGCCCGATTCCCCGCATTTTCACTCATATCCCAACTCTCCAGACGCCATGCAGGGCCCTGGCGGCGTGGGGCCCAACGGCTCCACCCCGGACTCCGGCGGCCGCCCCCACGAAGGCTTCGATTCGGGCTCCGGCCCAGGCTCCGGTGGCTCCCCGCCCAACGGGCCCATTAGCTGGCCCGTGCTGGTGCCCGGTGCGCCCGTCACGAGCGGCCCCCTGACCGTGTTCCCCATCGAGGGAGAAAACGGCCATTCCCCTGGCTACACCCTTCTCGCCGACGCCATCAAGCACGGGCAGGCGGTGGTCACGGAGATCACCGAGGGTGGCCAGGTTCCCGTGCTTCTTCTCGACAACCGCTCGGAGGAGCCCGTCCTCGCCATCCAGGGAGAAGAGCTCGTCGGCGCCAAGCAGAACCGCACACTGAACGTTTCGATTCTCGTGGCGCGGGGCAAGACCGAGATCCCGGTCACCTGCATCGAGCAGGGCCGATGGGGATATCGCAGCCGCCACTTCGACTCGGGCGGCATAGAACACTACAAGCTGCGCCAAGCGAAGGCGGCGATGGTCTCGAGCAGCAGGAAGCAGATGCATGGGCGGCGCCGGCGCCGGCGGGTGGAAGGCTACGGCGCCGACCAGGGCGCGGTCTGGCGTGAGGTGGATAGCCAGCTCGCCCAGCACTCGGTCCCCTCCCCTACCTCGTCGATGAGCGACGTCTACGCCAGCCGGCGTGTGAGCTCCCGGCTCGACCGGTTCGATGTCGGCATGAAGCTGCCCGAAGCGACCCGAGGCGTCGTCGTGGCCTTCGGCCAGCGCGTCGTTTCGGCCGAGGTCTTCGAGTGCCCGATGGTCTTCCAGAAGCTCTGGCCCCGTATCCTGCGCAGCTACGCGTTCACGGCAATGAACGAGTTGGCCAACGGCCAAGACCATGCCGGAGCGAATGGCGGCCCTACACTCGAGCAGGCCGAGACCTTCTTGCTCGAGCCCTGCAACGTCGAAGCTGCGCCTGAGGATTCCGTCGGGCTGGGGCAGGACGTCCGCTGGGAGGCCAACGGTTTCCTCGCCTGCAGCCTCTTCCACGAGGGCCGCATGCTGCACGGGACGGTTTATGCGAGGGGGTAGAGCCACGAGTTGGCTCGGGAGAATCGCAAATTGATCATTTCTTCCAGGTTGTTGGTATTTCTGAGTTGGATCGTGGAGCGAGGGAACAAGGAAGCGGAAAAGTCAGCCGCGCCACCCCGCGCTCGAGAACAAAATGGAGTTAGCAAATGACGGATAAAGAGATGGCTGCAAAGAAGGCAGCACCAAAGAAGACGATGGCCAAGCGACCGGCCGCCAAACCGATGAACGTACATGTGGTGATCGATCGCAGCGGCTCTATGCAGGGCATTCGCGACGACGCGATCGGCGGCTTCAACACCTTCCTGAAGGACACCAAAGGACCCGGGCAGAAGTGGTGGGTGTGGCTGTTCGACACCCAGGGCATCGACCTGATCCAAGATGGCGTTGCCTCCTCGAAAGTCGATAAGCTCACGACCGAGAACTTCGTGCCGCGAGCGGGCACGCCGCTCTACGACGCTGTCGGCTCGGCGATCGCCAAGGCCAAGCAGGTTCGCAAGACGAAGCTCAACATCCTGATGGTGCTCACCGACGGCCAGGAAAACTCCAGCAAGGAGTGGACGGCTGCGGCGGTGAAGAAGGAGCTGACCCGGTTGGCGGACGAGGAGAACTGGCAGGTGATCTTCGTCGCTGTCGGTGCTGAAGCGTGGGATGAGACCGCCCGGTTCGACATGGGCGTCGTGATCAGAAACACACGCAGCAAGAAATCGCTGGGACGGGCATACGGGAGCGTGGCCTCCGCCTCGATGGACTATGCGATGGAGGGCGCTCCGAGGAAGGTGTCGTGGGACATCGATGATGACGGGGAGGCGAGCGGGTCTAAGGCCTTCTAGCGATGTTCGCGATCAACGGGGGGTGCTCTCCAGGCTGACGTCGCTCCCTAGACATTCTCCCCTCCCCTTGATGCATCTGCTGATTTCGATAAAGTCGGATCCATCAATCCAATTATTGAGGGGAGGTAGGTATGGGAGGCAGGCCTTCGTTGAGAATCCTCCTTGTTCTGACCGTCACAGCGTTCTGCGCGTTGTGTCTCGGTAATATCGGGCTGGAGAACTTGAATGGGCAGGCCGAAGCGTCGGTCTCTTCTTCGTTCTCGTCAATCCAGCAGCATTCCAAGACCGCCGGGTCGCAGTCGCGAGCAGCTACGGCAACGTTGCCAAGGCGCTGGGTGGTCCCCGGCGTGCATGAGACTGTCAATGTGAACGGAGTCTTCTGCTCAACGGCGATCACCGTAACTACTGCGTTTGAAGTCAAGAACTTCTTGGACGTTCAAGTGGAGTTCTTCAGCGACACCGGTGTCTCCATGGGAGCTTACGTTGGGGTACCGCATGGTGCTCCAGGTGTGCGTACTACCTATGTGACCGACAGCGAGGTCACACCCATTTGGACTGTAGTTGATGGTGACGCCGACCTTTCCAACTTCACCGGCTCGGCGGTGGTGCATTCAGACGACCCCAGAATCTTGGTCACGGCCTTTGAGTGGTGCCGCTCGGGTACCGGTGCCGCCACGACTCTCCTCTCCGTGCGCGACCTACCCGCCTATCCCGTAGGCGCCACCCTGGAGTACTTCCAGGCCGGGATGCCTGCTACGCGGACACCACCGGTGGCAGCGCCTGATGTGCCGGAGGGTAAGTAGCGGACACGAGATTCACGGCATTGTTGCTGGGGCTCGTTGTGGTACCCGGCAGCACGATGGGCGAGCTGAGCTCGCGTGTGCGGCGCTCGAGGTCTGAGCCTGGGAAGGCACGCTGGATGGGGTCCGACTCAGGAACCACAACGGGGTCCATGTTGATCCTAGTGTGGATTACGGAGGGCCGACTGTCTGATAGCTAGCTGCCACTACACGGGTAGAATCGGCGAACCCTGGCGAGACACCCCGGAGAAGGCCAGCGGCAGTATCGATCTTGGCTTGTCTCCCCACTCCCCCTAGAATGTGCGCCTTCAGCCTCCGAAGGTGACCGAGAAAGGGAGAGACGGATGTCAGAGGGTAGTTTTACGAAAGTCACACACGAGTCTTGGTTCAGCCGTATCCGAGGTGCTTTCAAGGGCATTCTGATCGGTCTTGTCTTGTTCCTTCTCGCCTTTCCGTTGTTGTTCTGGAACGAGGGGCGCGCTGTGGCTAGGCGCAAGACTCTGGAAGAGGGTGGTGGAGCTGTTCTCTCGGTAAGCGCCAGCAGTGTGGATGCGGCGAACGCGGGCAAACTGATTCACGTGACTGGCAAGGCTGACACACGTGCGACGCTGACCGACCCGATCTTCGGCGTCTCTGCGAATGCGTTGAAGCTGAATCGAGTCGTCGAGATGTACCAGTGGGAGGAGTCGTCTGAAAGCAAGACCGACAAGAAAGTCGGAGGAGGCACGACAACCACGACGACCTACTCATACAGCAAGACCTGGTCTGACAGGGCCATTGATTCCACGGGCTTCAATGAACCAACCGGACATCAGAACCCGGGCTCCCTTCCGTATGAATCAACCGAGCAAATTGCCAATGGGGTCACCCTCGGAGCCTTTGTCCTCTCGCCATCTCTTCTGGGGAGAATTCAGAGCTACGAGTCGTATCCTGTCGAGAGCAGCCTCCCCCTGCCGACACAGCTCATCGGCAGAGCGCAGATCCATGACGCGGGCTTCTACATTGGCACCAACCCTGGATCCCCGCAGATCGGTGATACGCGAGTCAAGTTCCTCGTTGTCAGACCGACGGAGATCAGCGTCATCGCAGCGCAGGTCAACGACACCTTCGCCCCGTATGCCGCAACAACGGGGGGAACCATCGAGCTCCTGCAGACCGGCATTCACACCGCGGGCGGAATGATCGAGAGGGCGCAACAGAGCAACAAGATGATGACGTGGATCCTCAGAGTTGTCGGGTTCATGCTGATGGTCCTGGGCTTGAACATGATCCTCAAGCCCCTCTCTGTCGTGGCGGATATCCTGCCGATTCTCGGCAGGATCGTGGGAGCCGGCACCGGCATCATCGCCTTCTTGCTCGGTGCCATGCTGTCACTGGGAACGATCGGGATCGCGTGGATCTTTTACCGGCCCCTGCTGGGGATCTTCCTGCTGGTGGTTGCGGTTGGCTTGACGGTGGCAATCGCGGCGAAGCTGAGGGGCGGAAGACAACCGAGCGCCGCATAGCGCGAACAGGACAATTCGACAGCATCCTCGGGGCGAGAGACGAGGGCAGCGGCTGAGAAGAAAGGTAACCAGGCGCCCCCGGGCAAGCAGGCCGGGGCGCACCCGGCCCTTGTAAGCACCGAGTTACTGGGTTAAGAGGGGGTAACAATCGGATAGTCAGACCAGAAAGGACACAGCCATGACGGCCCGTCAGACTTTCTGCCTTCGATCGCTGCTAGTCAGCGCCTGTCTTCTCGTCGCGGTGGCCATCGTTATCGTTGTCGTCGTGATTCCGCAGGTCAGAGACGAGGCCTCGCGGGGAGGCACGCCAGAGATGGCTGTCACCGCCTTTTGGATCAACTTTGCCTTCACTCTTCTCTCGGCCTTGTGTCTCTTCTTGGTCGCTACTGGATCCAAGGTAGCGACCCGGGCCTCGAGGCCCCTTCTTATTCTCGTGGGCCTCATCGTCTTGTTCTTGGGAATCTCCTGCGTCGATGCAGCTTTCGCATACATATCGCACGACCCCGCGATGCGAACCGGCTCGATACTTCTGTTCATCTGTGGAGCGGTTGATCTCCTCGTTGGAGTTGTGGCGGTCGTTGCAGCATTCCTGCTTCCGATGAAGACGTAATGGAGGTTGAGAGCTCCCGCGCGGGTAGGATCTGGAAGGAGTCCGGCGGGAGAAGCGATGGAATGCACGGCAACTTGAACCTAGTG
>CALAKE010000301.1 GCA_937922775.1 uncultured bacterium
AATCAGCGACCACCATCGACCCATCGGCAGCCACGATATCCACAGGATAGACGAGTCCCCCCGCCTCCTGCTCCGAAATGGCAGGCGCAGGCTGGAACATCAACATCGCGCTGATGACGACTACCAGGCCCGACGCCCAGCGAGGCAAACGTCGAGCGACCATGATCCGAGAAGAGAGGCTGGTCATTTCACTGCCCATCCGTTACCGAGGTGCTCAGGACTGGCCGAGGGAGAGTGAATCTCGACCCCAATCGGCGGCAAGCTTAGCATGCCCCCGCACCGTCAAGGCTAGAGCTGGAGAGCATCTCGTGGTGTCGTCGCAGGGCCCGTGATGCCTCCGCCAGTACCTCCTCATGTCGTTCGATATCAAGGCAAGCCCGCAAGGCTCTCTCCGCCTCTCCTGACTTGATCTCGCCCAACGCCCACGCAGCATGGCTGCGCACCAGCGGGTCCTCGTCCTCCAGAGCGCGGCGCAAGGCCGGCACGGACGCGGGGTCGCGGCTGTTGCCGAGCGCGACTGCGATGTTGCGGGCGAATCCAGCTCGTTTGGCGCGCAGGATCGGGCTGCCGCGAAACCTCTCCTTGAACTCCTCATCGCTCAAGCCGATGAGCTCGTCGAGTCGAACGGTGCGAAGGCCCTCTCGCGGCGAGAATTGCGCCGACAAAGACGTTGGCCGGGCGAACCGATTCCACGGGCACACGTCCTGGCAATCATCGCAGCCGAACACTCGATTCCCCATTTGACGCCGGAACTCTTCGGGGATGGCGGCACGGTTCTCGATGGTCAGATATGAGATACAGCGCCGGGCGTCCAGCACGTAAGGCGCGACGATGGCTCCTGTCGGGCAGGCACCAATGCAGCGCTCGCAGGTGCCACAGCGGTTGGCGTGTGGAGACGCGGGCGTGAGCGGGAAATCGACCAGCAGGGCGCCCAGGAAGAGCCAGGAGCCGCGGTTTTGGGAAATCAGGTTGGTATGTTTGCCGATCCATCCGATGCCGGCATGTTCCGCCCATGCCTTCTCCAGTACCGGACCCGTGTCGACGTACCATCGGCTGTTGTGGCCGGGGATCCAGCGATTGAACCGTTGGGCGAGAGCTTCGAGTCGCTCACCGATGACAGCGTGATACTCACTTCCCCATGCGTATCGAGAAACCGCCGCCAGATCGCCTTCTTTGGCGACGCTGTAGTCGGTGTAGTAGTTGAGCGCCACCATGACTACCGAGCGCGCATCCACGAGCACCCGGCGGGGATCGGCGCGGCGCTCCGGATCGCGGGCCATCCAGTGCATCGAGCCATGCATGCCTCGGCTCAACCACTCTTTCAGGCGTGCGGCAGAGGGTAGGTCCTCGACGCCAGCGATGGCATACAGGTCGAAGTCCAGCTCTCGCACTGCGTCCAACACCCGGATGGTGAGCGCCTGGGATTCCGCCGTGGCATCGGGTTCAGGTTCTTGGTCGATCTTCATCGCGAACTACTTTGACACGGCAGCGAGTATTTCTCATCGGATCTCCCTTCGCGCGTAGCGCATCAGTGACTGTGACAGCGTACAGACTCTCGGCGCGAAGAAGTTCTACAATCAGGAGCATGAAGATGTGGCAAGAGAGTGCTCGTATTCTCGATCGACTCCTGTCCATGTGCGACAGCGGCAACGATGCAGCGATCGCCTTGTTGGTGCGCATCGAAGGATCCGCATACCGGCGACCGGGCGCCAAGCTGCTTGTCGGCAGCGACGGATCCAGCCTAGGCAGTATCTCCGGGGGCTGTCTCGAGGAGGACGTTCGACAGGTCGCTCTCGGGGTAATGTCGGACCGGGCGCCGCAGGAGCTGAGGTACAAGACAGGCTCGGATGATGAGACGGTGTGGGGTCTCGGCCTCGGATGTAATGGGGTCGTCGATCTGTTTGTCTATCCTGCTGCTGCTGAAATGGATGCGGTTGCCGCCCAGCAGCGACTGTTCCAGGGAAACGAGGCCTTTTCGGTCGCCACGATCATCGCGCCACCTACGGAGGCTACCGGCGCGGATCGCACCATTATCGTTGCGGCCGGCGAAATTGTCGCTGGCACCAGCGGAGATTCCGACATCGACGCAAAGATCAAGGACCTGGCTTCTCCTCGGTGTGATGCCCGTGGGGCTTCTGGTGATTACGGGCACTCCGGCGGAGGTGCTACAGGGCTCTACTCGATCGGCGCGACCAAGTTTTTTCTCGAAGTCCATCGTCCCCCCCCGAACCTGCTCGTGTTCGGCGCCGGAGACGACGCCATTCCGCTGGTTCGCCTGGCTGCTGACGTGGGCTTTCGCGTGGTGGTAGTCGATCATCGTACGGCCTACCTGTCAGAAGATCGCTTTCCGGATGCCTGGCGGTTCGTTCACGCACGGGACTCAGCCTCGGCGCCGAATCTCCCCTGCGATGAGAATTGCCTGGCGGTGGTCAAGACGCATAGCCTTCTGCGCGATGGGGATTGGGTACGCTCACTCGTGGCAATTCCACTGCGCTACGTCGGGTTGCTGGGCCCGCGTGATCGGCGACAGGAGATCCTGGGCGAACTGTCGGAAGAAGAGGGCCGTTTTCTCTACGGTCCCGTAGGACTCGACCTCGGCGCGGAGGGCCCCGAACAGGTGGCGTTGAGTGTCGTGGCAGAGCTGCTTGCGGTTATCTCGGGACGTGTGCCAGGTCATCTACGGGATGCCACGGGTTCGATCCATGCTGAGCCGGGCGATGAGCACTAGCGGCATGCGGGCCCGAGGCTCAAAGATCGCGGGAGCCGTCCTGGCCGCCGGCTGCTCGTCGCGAATGGGTCAAAACAAGCTCCTGCTCGAGTGGAAGGGGAAGTCCCTGCTGCGACATGCGGTCAGTGTGGCCGCTGCCGCCGGGCTCGATCCTCTCGTCGTGGTAATCGGGTTCGAGGCGGATCGAGCAGGAGACGAGCTTGTCGGAGAACCATGCCGACTCGTGGTGAATCCCGAACACGCGCTCGGTATGCACTCCTCCGCCGCCGCCGCGGCTGATGCTGTCGCGCAGGAGGCCGATGCGCTCGTCATCATGCTCGCCGACATGCCGTTGGTCTCGGCCACCATGCTCGAAGCGATTCAGGAAGAATACCTAGGCTCTTCCGGCAGCCTGGTCTTGTCCCGGTACGGTGAGGTCACGGCCCCTCCCACGCTGTTTGATCGCTCCTTGTTCCCTTACCTGCAGTCGATGGAGGAAGGCCCCTTGAAGCCCCTGGTCGAAAGATTCCGGAGCGAAGCCTCGGTGATTGATTGGTCGCCGCTACTTCTTCGAGACATTGACACTCAGGAGGATTTCGAGGCTCTTCTCGATCGCGGAGCGTGAAGGCGCTCAAGCGAAGACCCTCGTTGGTAGGGATGGCAACGTTGAGCGATTCCCAGGCGGACACTACACTGCAACTTCCATGAAGACGGAAGACGGTCCCGAGAAGCTGATGAGGCCCTTCGGGGAGCTCGTCCCATTTCACCAAGCACTCCAGCTCGCCCTCGATCTGGCGGCGCGGGTGAATGGCACCGAAGTGCTCGCGACGGACTCTGCGGCGGGACGGGTAGTGTCCGCACCCGTACTCGCACCTGTCGACGTTCCTCCATCCGACCGGGCTGCGATGGATGGGTATGCCGCGCGGGCTGCGGATCTCTCGACCGTCAGGCCCGAGAATCACGTGGCATTGCGTTGTATCGGACGGGTGTTCGCAGGCGACTTGCCGGATGCTGCGGTTGTCCAAGGCACATGCGTTGAGGTCGCGACGGGTGCACCTCTCCCTGAAGGAGCCGATGTCGTCATACCGGTGGAGGCGACTTCTTCCCGAGAGGATTGGATCGAGTTCTCGGAGCTCGCGTCGGCAGGGCAGCATATCGTCGCTCGGGGCGATGACATTTCCCCTGGAGTTCCACTGGCGGAGCGTGGGAGTCGCATCAACCCTTCTCTCATTGCTGCGCTCGCGGCTGCCGGCGTCGAGTCCGTCGAGGTATGGCGACGCCCCCGAGTGTTGATTCTGCCCACCGGAAACGAACTCGTGCCCATCGGCCAGCCCCTGCAGCCGGCACAGGTCTACGACTCGAATTCCGCCGGCCTCGAGGCGCTGCTCCTGGAGAACGGTGCGGAGGTAGAGCGTGGGGGCATTGTCGGCGATGCCTCGGAGGCTCTGCGGGCACAGCTTGGCCGAGCGGAATTCGATCTGACGGTTACTCTCGGAGGGTCATCGGTGGGCAGGCACGACCTTGTCACCGACGTGGTGGCCGAGATGGGGGAGGTTCTCGTTCACGGTGTCGCGGTGAAGCCCGGAAAGCCCCTTCTCCTGGCTCGAATCGACGAGCGCCCGATAGTAGGCTTGCCAGGGTTTCCCACCTCGTGCCTGCTGCTGGCCTATCGGGTCGTCGAGCCGATAGTCCGCCGCATGGCACGTCTCGAGGGAGGGAATCGCAAGCGGCAGTGCGTCGAGCTGTCAGAGGATATTCGCTCTCCAAACGGAAAGCACCAGCTTCTCACCGTCGTCATCGATGGCAATCAAGCGACGTCCGCGTTTCGTACGTCCAGCACAATCACCAGCATGTCGCAGGCGGCAGGATGGATCGAGATTGATGCCGCCGTCGATTTGATACCGGCCGGTAGTGCGGTGGAGGTGACGCTTTTTTGAGCAACGACAAGCACACTGACGAGAACCGAGCCGTCGCGTCACGTAGACCTCTCGAGTTTTACGGCGGTCCGATCTCATCCGCCGTGCCGATGATCTTCTTCATCGGTTGGGCCATCTACTTGTGTGTCATCGCCGAAGCGGCTGCGAATATCGGACTCGTGCTCGGTGCCGTGCTCGGCTTGGCACTCGGCATGTTCCTGGTGAAGAGCTCGTGGAGCGACTACGCGCAGGAGATCTTCAACGGCATGAGCGATCCGGTGGGTGTCGTGGCGATCGTTGCCTGGTTCTGGGCCGGCATGTTCGCCGAGGTTCTTCAGGCCGGCGGACTCGTCGACGGTCTCGTCTGGGTCGGGGCGCAAACAGGATTCAGCGGCGGCCTATTCGTGGGCGCCACATTCTTGCTCGCCGCCGTCTTCGCCACGGCTGTCGGAACCGGTTACGGGACGACGGTGGCGTTTTGCACCTTGATGTACCCTGCGGGAATACTGCTCGGTGCCGACCCGGTCATTCTATTTGCCGCCGTTCTCTCTGGGGCAGCCTTCGGTGACAACCTCGCCCCCGTCTCGGACACAACAATCGTGTCCGCTACAACACAGAACACGGACGTCCCCGGCGTTGTTCGGTCGAGGGTGAAATATGCGCTGATGGCCGCTACCCCGTCTCTTGTGCTGTTCAGCATTTTCGGCGGCGGCGGTGAGATGGCTGACGCGACACAGGCGAGTGCTGTGCTGGCGGCCGGCACCGATCCCCGCGGGCTCGTGCTGCTGATCCCGTTCATCTTGGTGATCACGCTGGCCTTGCGAGGGAATCACCTACTTACGTCGCTGTCATGGGGCATCGTGGTTGCGACCGTGCTCATTGGAGCCCTCGGCTTGGCCCCGCTCAGCGATCTTCTGTACGTGAACACAGAGACGGAATCACTCGCCGGCGCTCTGGTCGAGGGCATCAACGGCTATGTCCACCTGGCGGTGCTGATTCTGCTGATCGTGGCTGCAGGGCATATCATGAAGGCTGGTGGCGCCATGCAGGCCGCGGTCGGCGGTCTGCTCAAACAGGCCGGGCGGTCGGTTGCACGTGCCGAGGTATCGAGTTGGTTGATCGTGTTCGTGCTCAACGTTTTCATAACGGTCAACACCGCGGCGGAGATCGCGGCAGCGCCTTTCGTGCGGAAGATCGGCGAAGCTTTCAACATTCACCCGTACCGGCGGGCCAACCTGCTGGACGCCACGACGTCGGCACTGGGGTACATCTTTCCTTGGAGCGCTGCGGTCCTGCTCGGGTACCAGACGTTGCGGAACCTGCAGGCCGAATACACTTTCATCGAAGCCATTGAGCCGACTCAGGTTTGGCCGTGGGTGTTCCACGGATGGTTTCTCGCAGGCATCATGTTCTTAGCAGCCGTCACAGGATTCGGGCGTATCTATGAGGGCCCCGATGGCGAAGTGCTGCGTCACCCCCCTGACGAAGGGGCGTCCGACTGAGGACGCACCAGCGGCAGTCGCGGAGGATTTTTACGGTGGAAGATTGGGTCGTCGAACGTCTTGGGAAAATTGTGGGGAAGAAGGCCCGGAAAGATTTGCCGGACCTGGCAGCAAAGAACGCTGAGCGCCGCCAGTTCGAT
>CALAKE010000302.1 GCA_937922775.1 uncultured bacterium
AACTCGGATAGGCCCCGCCGGGTCCATCAGTCATCAGGCGCCCCGCGGGCGGGGCGGGGGCTGTCGCTCCGTAATGGTCCAAGAATGGAGAAACTGCCCCCAACGGCCACGCAAGCGGTCTCGGCAACGAGACGGGCACTGCAGACGCCGAGGCTATTCCCCGCCGCTTTACTCGCAACAGCCCCGGACACCCCATCTACCGAGTACCGAGCCCTGGCCGAGCTCGGCAAAGCGGTCGAAATCATCCTCGTGTGCCGTTACCTCGGCTCGCAAGCACTCCGGCGCGAGATCCACGAAGGGCTCAACGTGGTCGAGCGTTGGAACATGTGCTTGGCGAATTGATGGTCACGCCGCCAGCGGAAGCTGGTAAGGCCCGCGGCAATGACCCTGCCAGCAGAAGTTGTCCAGCTTGCCAGCGACGCCGTGCTCGATGAGGCCTACCGGTGGCTGTGCCGGCAGCGGCTCCACCACCCTCCCGACGCCGACGTCTGGACCTTCCGGTGGTGGTGGGCCCGGGAGAAGAAAGGTATTCGCCGGGCGCTGTCGACGGGCCGATACTGGTTCGGCCGGCAAACCCGGGTGCGGCTGGAGAACGGCGACCGGGTGGACCTGTGAACGGCGCGCGACGCCCTGGTACTCAAAGCCCTCTCCCTGGTCCTACCCCCCTACCTGGCCATCCCGGCCGCCTCGTAGCGCGTACCCCCTGGAAAAACGCTCCTATTCGAACAACTAGCCCGGCTTATTCATAAACGGCCCCGCTGATCGCGCAGGAGTTTGATTCGCAAAGGGATTTGCCGAAGGAGTCGCGTACCCGTGTGAACCGTGCGACTGAGGGAGATTCCTTTGCGGATCAAAGAACAAGCGAGCGCGAAAGCAGTTTGTGAATAATCCGGGCTAGACCTGCGGAAAGTGCGTCTACGGCCTCATGGGGCGACGCTTCGGCCCAAGCTGTGTTGCCGTCACGTCCCAGGCCTGTCTGATGAATTCGCAGAGTATCGGTCTCGTGTCACGCGGAGCAATTACGTCGTCCAAACCCACCGGCCCAAATGCCTCAGCGGTTCGCAAAGGCGAAGAGAGATTTTTGAGACGTTGCTCGATCTCTCTTGTCTTCGCCTCGGGGTCGGCGGCAGCCTCGATTTCGCTACGGAATTCCGCCATGGCGCCGCCGGCTATCGGCATCGAGCCCCACCGGCCGGACGGCCAGGAATAACGCAGGTTGAGACGGTTGTACGGTCCATGCCCGGCACCGGCTACCCCGAAACATCGCCTGAGCAGCACCGACGCCCAGGGAACCGTGGCTTGATGCATCGCGGCATGAACGCGGCAGGCTTTCCGAATCGTCCCGGTTTTTTCCGCATCCAGTCCGATCATGTATCCGGGCACGTCGACCAAATAGACAATCGGGATGTGGAACGTGTCGGCGAGATCGATGAACTTCAGCATCTTTTCAGCTCCGGGAACATCCTGCGCTCCGCCGAGCCAGGTGGAATCATTGCTCATCACCGCCACGGGATATCCATCCAGGCGAGCCAGAGAGGTGACCACCGACCTGCCGTAATGTTGTGCGTATTCGAACATCGAGCCCCTGTCGAAGATGAGGCGCAGTAGTCTGCGTATGTCGAATGTCTTTCCGGGGTCATCCGGCACGATAGAGAGCAGCTCTTCTTCACGTCTATTCGGGTTATCGCCAGTCGCCACGTGCGGGGGCTGATGCCAAATGTTCTGTGGTAGGTAGCTCAGGAACTGTTTGATCTGGCGAAAACAGTCTTCCTCGTCTTCGGCGACGTTGTCCACAACGCCGCTCTCATATACGTGCACATTGTAGTTGCCCAGTTCGTGCTTCGGGATATCGTAGCCGAGTGCCCGTTTTACGAGAGGGGGCCCGGCTACGAAGAGCTCACTGTTTTTCGTCATCACATTGAAGTGTGCAAAACCCACCTGCACTGCAATCCATCCGGCGGCGGTGCCCAGATTTGCTGCCACGAGAGGCACTTTACCCATCAATTCCGTCAGCGCGGCCCAACCGAAGTTGACCGGGACGATGGTGCGCTCCCCTCCTTCGGAGACCCGGCCACCACCTCCTTCATAGAGGCAGACCAGAGGGACAGTGCGTTCCAAGGCCATTCTCGCGATGAAATCCTGCTTCATGATGGCGTTCCAGTCGGACGAGCCCCCTTTCACGGTAAAATCGTTGGCAAAGATACACACCGTCCTGCCCGTCATTCTCCCGTGACCCATGACCAGGCTGCTCGGGACGATGGATCTCAGCTCGGCATTCTCGTCGTACTCAGGCTCACCGGCTAGTGCTCCGATCTCCCGGAACGATCCCGTGTCGAGAAACCGATCGATACGCTCTCTCGCGGTGAGTCTTCCCTTACCATGCTGCTGGGCGACCTTTTCTCGGCCTCCCATCTGACGGATGAGCTCTTTCCGCTTCCGCAGTTCATCGAGTTCGTTCTGCCATGCCATGCGTGCCCTCATCCTTCATCTCATGATCGGGTTGACCGACATCGCCCCCGCGGGTCGTCTTTGCCCGCTCGGGACGCGATTATGGCGAGCGAGAACCCGGGCCTACCAATCGAATGGGTGC
>CALAKE010000303.1 GCA_937922775.1 uncultured bacterium
TGGAGCTCCTGGCAGAGTTGTCGCCTGACGGCCGCTGGATCGCCTACTCGTCCAACGAGTCAGGGCAGTTCGAGGTCTACGTGAGGTCCTTCCCGGACCTCGGTGGCAAGTGGCAAGTCTCGGTAGAGGGGGGTATCGAGCCGGCCTGGTCTCCGGACGGCGCCGAGCTGTTCTATCGTGACGAGATGGGTCTCAGAATGATGGTGGTGGATATCGTCCAGGGGCCGGAGTTTCAACCCGGCCCGCCGAGACTCCTCTTCGAAGGCCGCTTTGTGCAAACTCCCTGGTACGGGCGCAACTACGACGTGGCGCCCGACGGCGAGAGCTTCGTCATGATCCAGCAGAATATGGCGGGGATCGAATCGGCGGAGCTGCGCCTGGTTCTCAATTGGATCGAGGAATTGAGGTAACTGGATTGATTGGGCGCACTCTCAACCATTACGAGATCGTCGAGTTGCTGGGCGCGGGCGGTATGGGTGAGGTCTATCGCGCCCACGACACCACGCTGAAGCGCGACGTCGCGATCAAGGTGCTGCCAGTGGATCTTGCGGAAGATCCCGAGCGGTTGGCTCGGCTCCAGCGAGAGGCCCACCTTCTTGCCTCGCTGAACCACCCGAACATCGCCTCGATCTATAGTCTGGAAGAGGCTGATGGTGTGCGCTTCCTGGTGCTGGAGTTGGTTGAAGGCGAAACGCTAGGGGAGCGACTCGTTGGAAGCGATCTCGGGGGGCGTCTGGAGGTACGGGAGGCGCTGGGTCTTGCGCGGCAGATCGCCGAGGCGCTCGAAGCAGCCCACAGCAAGGGCATCATCCACCGCGACCTGAAGCCGGCGAATATCAAGATCACCCCCGATGACCAGGTCAAGGTCCTAGATTTCGGCCTGGCGAAGGCGTACGTCGAGGAGGCGCCGGTCAGCGAGATGTCTCCCGATCTGACGAAGTCGCCGACGATGGCCGATGCCACGAAAACAGGCATGATCCTCGGAACGGCCGCCTACATGTCGCCTGAGCAGGCGCGGGTGAGGCCGCTCGACAAGCGTACCGACATATGGTCGTTCGGCTGCGTTCTGTACGAGATGCTGACAGGCCAGCGGCCGTTTCAGGGTGGCACGATCTCCGACACGCTCGCGGCGATCCTCCGTGGCGAGCCCGACTGGGAGGCGCTGCCCGCAGAGACGCCGGGCTCTGTGCGCACCCTGCTGCGACGTTGCCTGAACAAGGACATCAAGCGCCGTATGCACGACATGGGCGACGTCTGGCTGGAGCTCGAAGAGGCCCCGGAGCAGGCGGCGATCGAACAAGCCGCTCTGGGCGAGGCCGCACTGGGGCGAGGGACCGGCGATCTGGCCCAGCGGTGGAAGAGAGTTCTGCCGTGGGCGCTGTTCGCTGCGACGGCACTGGTTTCCGTCACGCTGGGGGCATGGCTGGCGATGCGTCCACAGTCGTCCGACCACTCCGCCGATGTCGTCCGATTCGTTCCGACCACCGCCCCGCTCGCCATAGGTGCGCACCCCTGCAGTCCTGTCATGGCGCTCTCCCCCGATGGCACGATATTGGCCTATGTGTCGGGCGACGGGGCCGTCGGTCAGATCTATCTTCGTCGAATGGATTCTCTGGAATCGATTCCGGTCGAGGGGGCGGAAACGGCGCGGACTCCGTTCTTCTCGCCGGACGGGGAATGGGTGGGGTTCGAATCCGATGGCGAGCTATGGAGGGCGCCCGTGGCCGGCGGCAAAGCCTGGCCGATCTGTGAGGCATCACTCGTGCACGGAGCGACGTGGCTGGACGACGGCACCATCATTTATGGGGATGTCGACCTTGGGTTGGCCCGAGTTTCTGCCGACAGAGGAGTGCCCGAGACGCTTGTTGCAGCGGAGCGAGAAGCGTACGAGTTTTGGCTGGCATGGCCCGAAGTACTCCCCAACGGCGATGTTTTGTTCACACCCCTCGACGGCGCCGGATTCAGTATGGGCATGAACCTGTTTTCACCGACCACCGGCACACGCAAGCGACTTCTGGATGAAGGTGGCAACGTCCGCTACCTTCCCACTGGGCATCTTGTCTTTCCGCTCGACGGGTCCCTCATGGCAGTGCGATTCGATGTCGATCGTGGGGAAATAATCGGTAACCCCTTTCCTGTCATTGACGGCGTGCTCATGGGATTCCCCTGGGATCCGCCAATCGCTCACTACTCGATCGCCGAGAGTGGGTCGCTGGTCTACCTCTCGGGCCCCATGCTCGCCAATACCGTTCAAATCCAGCGCGTAGACCGTGCGGGAGAGATGATCCAGATTGGCGACGATCTCGAGCGCGCGCTGGGCCCACGATTCTCGCCCGATGGTCGACGTATGGCCATCTCTTCGCCGACCACCGACGAGGGCCCGAAGCTCTGGGTCTACGATCTCGAGCGCGGCACATGGACGCGGCTGATTTCCGACGGCCAAGCCTGGTGGCCGCTGTGGTCTCCAGATGGACGCAATCTGGCATTTACTACCGTGTTGCCCGATGGCCTCGCCGCTATCTTCACGATCCCCGCGGACGGGAGTGGCTCAGCCGAGCGCCTCATTCAGACTGAGTACCCTCAGCAGTCCTCGGGATGGTC
Source organism: uncultured bacterium (assembly GCA_937922775.1). Lineage (GTDB taxonomy): Bacteria > Acidobacteriota > UBA890 > UBA890 > UBA890 > CALAKE01. The sequence goes on from CALAKE010000303.1 coordinate 2,602, forward strand.
GGCCGATGGACAGACCCTCCTTTTGAATCAGAACGACCATCCAGAGACCAAGTGGGACGTAATGATGTTTCGGCCCGGAGAGGACACCGAGGCGAACCCCCTCCTGAATTCGCCCGCTATGGAGCTGCTACCACATCTGTCTCCCGATGGTCGCTGGCTCGCCTATGTGTCCGATGAGTCGGGCCGAACGGAGGTTTATGTTCAATCGTTCCCCGAGCTTGGCAACAAGTGGCAGATCTCGACTGATGGAGGCACCGAGCCAATCTGGTCTCCTGACGGCACCGAGCTCTTCTATCGCGACGCTGAAGCCCTCGAGATGATCGTTGTTGATATCACCCTGGAGCCGGAGTTCCGACCGGGCACACCGCGGGTCCTGTTCGAGGGTCGCTTCATCGCGACCCCCGGGTATGGCCGTAACTACGATGTCGCGCCCGATGGTCAGAGCTTCCTCATGTTCCAGCAAAACATGGCGGGGATCGAAAGCGCGGAGCTGCGCCTGGTCCTCAACTGGCAGGAGGAGCTGAAGCAGCAGGCGGCATCCCAGCGATAGCGCGGGCTGCTCGGCAATCGTTGCGATTTTGTGCGCCGCACCTCCGTTCCGTTGTTCTGCTCCCCGTGTTGAAGTAGCGTCTGGGTCTGGACTCCACGACATTTCTGGATCCCGGGGGCGGGCCCCATGATCGGCAGTACTCTCGGCCACTACAGAATCATCCGCCACATCGGCAGTGGCGGTATGGGTGATGTTTATGTCGCTGCCGACACGAAGCTGGACCGACAGGTGGCCCTCAAGGTTCTGCCCCCGGGACTGGCCGCAGAGCCCGAGAAGCGCGCGCGCTTCGAGAGAGAGGCCAAGGCCGTCGCTGCACTGAATCATCCCAACATCGTCACGATCCACTCGGTCGAAGACTCCGATGGTGTGCACTTCATCACCATGGAGCTCGTTGAGGGCAAGCCACTAGAGGATCTCATTCCGGGCAAGGGCTTCTCGACCAAGGATTTCTTCAAGATCGCCACCCCTTTGGCCGATGCCATCAACGCGGCCCATCAGCGGGGGATTACCCACAGGGACTTGAAGCCGTCCAACATCATGGTGACCGACGACGGACGGGTGAAGGTCCTCGATTTCGGGCTCGCCAAATTGATGGATCACCCTGCCGAGGTTGACGGTGAGGGGGGGACAGTTCTTTTGACGGAGAAAGCCTCTGATGAGTTGACCCAGGCCGGGCGAATCATGGGCACGGTGGCCTACATGTCTCCGGAGCAGGCGTCTGGCCAGCAGGTCGATCACCGCTCTGACATTTTTTC
>CALAKE010000304.1 GCA_937922775.1 uncultured bacterium
CTGAACTCACCACCGCATCCGGGAAGGCAAGCGGCAAGGACGCACAGAGCAAATGAGAAGACTCGTCGTTGCGTTTGGCTGATTGAAAACCTCACGGTTCCCCCTCTTGGTTCGGCATTTCCTCGCGCCGGTCGACTCCCCAAGCCCCAATGGTTCTTCATGTCTTATACCACTTTATATAGATGTTCCAAGTGTTATTTAATTTTTCTCTATCTATAGCTATGTTTTGCTATGTTTAAATGGCCAAAACGGTCCCAATAAAGACCACAGCAACGGTCTCTGCTCGAGCGCCTCAATCCTCGCCCATCGCGGCACGGCTGCATGCTGATTCTCAATCTGTGGTAATCCTTGCGTACTACCTCGGTGGCCAGGCCTTCCCAGAGGAGAGAGTCCTTGATGCCCGAGATCGCACGTCCCGTCGCCGTCCGACTTGCTGCCTCAGCGATCAGCGGTGGGCTCGGCATGGCGACAGTGCTCGAGCTTTCGCGGATACCTTCAGGGATCGCCCGGGGGAAGCCCGTCGTTTTGCTCCGGGAGTTGCTGCTGGGATCAGGATTCTTCCCTGGCCTGGTGCTATGCACACTCGGAACGACGCTGGTCCTCATGTCGGCTATTCGCCTGTTGACAGGGCGGTATGGCCTGAGCAGTGCAACTGCTCTTCGAATCCTCGAGCCCGTGGCATGGGGAGCCGGCTTTCCGGTGGTGGCGCTGCTACTCGATCCCTGGTGGTTCTGGAGCACGGCGCCGCCTCTCGCCGCTACCGGCATCGGCGTGGGGCTGATCTCTTCCCACCTGCGCTTCAGGGAGGTGACCAGGGGCCTGGCGTGCCCCGGGCTCGACCATCGAGCCTATATCCTCGGATTCGTGGCGCTCGCCATTCTCCTTCCGACCCTGATGGTGGCGCCCGGACCGCCTTGGTGGACGTCACTCTCCGGCGATGAGCCCCACTACCTGATCGGCGCGCGCAGCCTCTGGGTAGATCACGACGTCAACGTGGCCAACGAGTACCTCGAGCGGCTGCACTGGGGCTTCTATCCCGCCGACCTCGCACGCCATGCGAAGGTCGGTGTCGCTCCCGACACTCTCTATTCGATCCACGGGGTGGGGCTCAGCCTGTGGCTGGCACCCTGGTACGGCTTCGGCCAGACGCTCTCGCGGGAAGCGCTTACGCTGCTTGCCCGCTTCAGCATGACGCTGTGGCTCGGCGCTTTCGCCGCAGTGCTTTTCCTTCTACTGCGTGACATCGTCGGCTCCCGAAACGCAGCCGCAGGCACGCTGTTGGCGATCGTGACCACACCTCTCCTCTTCGCGAGCCCACACCTCTTTCCCGAGGTGCCGGCACTAACCCTGTCGGCCGCGGCCTATCTGATCTTGCGCCGCTCTCCGGGAGTAGTGGGAGCGTTTATCGCCGGCTCGCTCCTCGCCTTCCTGCCGTGGCTGCACTTCAAGTTTTTCGCCCTGATGATGGCGGTGGCGGCTTCGGGCATCTGGTTCTTGCTGCGCGCCTCGGATGACGGAGAAAGGGCGAGGCAGCGTCGCTATCTTGTCATCGCGGCGTTGGCAACGCCGCTGCTTCTAACGTGCGTCGGCCACGTCGGGTTCACATGGCGACTCTATGGCCGTGTCTCCCCGCTGGCAGTCGGCGTGGGCACCGGCGCAGAGGCGCGAGTGACCTCTTTCGGTGACGACTACCTCGCCTACATGCTGCACCCGTGGGGTGCCTTGCGGACTGGTATCGAGCTCTTTCTCGACCAGAAGGAAGGCCTGCTGTTCTACGCCCCCCACTACCTGCTGGCGATCGCCGGCCTGGCGTGGCTATGGCGGCGACGAAGGGCCGATGCTGTGACGCTTTTGGTGTGCCTGGTCTCCCTGTGGGGCCCACACGCTTTCGCCCAAGAGCTCGGGCACTGGGCGCCACCGGCGCGTCCGCTGACGAGTGTCATTTGGACTCTGGCGCTGCCCATGGGCATCGGTGCGACCCTCGCAGCCGGTACGGGCCGAACGGGAAAGGCAAGGGCGGCCCTGCGCGGCGTTCTGATTGCCTGGGGAATCGCGATGACGGCCCTGCTCCTGCCGCAATCGGCGCTGCTCTACCACGATCACAATATCTCCCGGTCGCTGGTCCTGCTGCGCTACGGGGCACCGGGATTGTCTCTGTGGCGGCTCGCACCCTTGTGGACGCAATCCCCCTGGCCCCGGCTGATGATCTCGTTCTTCTGGCTCGGTGCCATCACCCTCGCAGGAATCATGCTCTGGCGGTGGGGTTCGGCCGCGGGAGTGGCCGCGCAAGAAGAGCCGGAGGGCAACGGACGCTCGGGGGTGGCCGGAAGCTCTCCCGGCCATGCCGCCGCGAAGGTGTTCTTGATCGTCGCCGCGGCAGCATTTCTGCTCCACCACCTGCTCGTACCCGTAACCAGCCTGCATCTCCCTCACGACAACGGACCGGTCCAGGTGTGGGTTCCGAATATACCGCAGGAACGAGCCTGGCACAGCTCAGTAGGTACCTGGGTCGGGGGCGAGGATTCTGTTGAAATGCTGCTGTCGAGCCGCGAGCCACTCAGCATGATCGCCACGGAAGTCCAAGCCATCAGCGCCATGAAGGTCGAGGTGCAGATGGGCCGGGATCGGCAGGAGGTGGTCTTGGCCGCCGGCGAGGTATCCCTACTCCGCCACGTCCCCGGGCCGGGCCGAGCATGGAGGGGCAGGTATTTCTATCACTTTCGGGTCGTTGCCCCCGGAGGCACTTCGCATGCCGCCCTCGGGGTAAACCGAGGGGATCCCCGCACTCTGGGCGCGCTGGTTCGTGTCCTGGAAGCTCGCTAGGCGGATGGCGCTCGTGTTGCCCCGCGGATAGCCTCCCTCCAGCTCAGAAACCCGGTGCGGTGTGGCCTTTGAGCTTCAGGAGGTGCAGCCCCAGATCGTCGTCCATCTCGCGGTCGATCCGCTCCTCGAAGCTGCGCACGAACACCTCGATCGTGGCGCCGGCCAAAGCCTCGAAACAGTGTCCGCCGATCGCACGGAGCTCGAAATCGCTGAGAACCATGTGGACGTGCGGAAAGGGCGCCCCTTCATGCCAGCTCAGTGAGCCCGTCAGGTTGTTGAGCTCGTGAACCCCTTCGAACGTCCGGTCGACGTACACCCTCGCCTCGACGTCGTAGATCCCGAGTCGCGCAAAGGATGTCGCCCCCAGCCCGGTCACCGTGCCGCTGCCGATTTGCTCCTGCTCCATCAGGGTCTTGAGAGCGGCGATGAGCTCTTCGTCGCGCTCCACCCGAACCACATAGCCGCCTTCAACTGCCTGATAGAACATGCTTCTCTCCGAGTCTTGATGTGGGATCGTCAATCGATCAGATAGGGCACACGCTGCGGCGGCACCACCAGCCGGGCTCCCTCGGGGCCAACCGTGGCACTCTCCAGCAGGGAGAGCCAGACTCCGGCCTCCTGCCAGCTCTGCTCGGGCCAGCGCCGTCCCACCGCAACCGTGACAAGCCCCCCGGCCTGGAGGGCCGGATCAGACTGCCAGAGTAGCGCGACTGCCTGGTCCGGGGACGCCTCAGAGGGCACTAGCCCATGGTCGACGAGAAAGCCGACCCTCCCGAGGACGAGCGAGTCGGCGCCGCCGTTGCCGATCCCGGCCATCAGGGAGCCACGTATCTGTTCGGCCCCGCGGCCAGATTGCAGCTCAGGCAAGGCCGCCTCCAGATCATCGGCTACGGCTGCGAGGCCTTCCATGACCCACTCCGGCGCCTGTACCTCCTCCTCATGCAGCATGTAGACCCATCGACCGTAATGCGTCACGTAGCCGAGATACTCCAGGCCCACCGTGAGGAACACCAGATCTCCGGTCTGCAGGAGGACGTCCAGCCCCGCCGATCCGGTCTCTTCGAGCGAGGGCCCGCTACGCTGGAGATACACCTGTGGCTGCACGGCGACGCTGAGCCCCATATCGCGGGCGACCTGTCGTGCTGCCCAGGCGAGATCCGTCACCGAGGTACCGGCAGCGACGATGTGCTCGTCGCTCAGGACCTGCTCCAGCAGACCCACGGTCAGTCGCGCGGCCTCGCCGAACAACGGCAGCTCAACGTCCAGGTGACGGCTCAACCATTCCTCGACGAGCGGTCCCGACGGCATCATACGCTCGGCCAAGCTCGGCCCGAGAGCCTGCAACAGCCAGTCCTCGTTCGTAGCGCTCAGCCCATCGGATAGGGGGTATCCAGGGGAGCGATTCACTGCGATTCGGCGCGGATCGCGAGCCGCAACGCGCTCGGACAACGCGCCGGCGAGATCGTCGCCCTCCACCTCGACCAGGTCGTAGGCGCCGTCGTTGGCCTCCAGCCCTGAGCCCAGGGCCACTCGCGTCGAACTACCGACTTCGTCCGCACACAGGAGGAGGGCGGCGCGGCCATCGGGGGCAGTCCCCGACAATGTGAGCAGAGGCACCAGGGGATCGAGGTTCTCGGTCTCCCAGACGACGATCCAGCAGTCGACCTCTTGTGAGCGCAGCGCCTCCCCAAGAAGCTGACTCAACCTGAGCTCGATGATGGCGTCCGTCTGGGCCGCCTGATCGCGCACCGTCCGCACCTCTGGCACGCCGATTTCACCGAACTCAGGATCAAAGGCCGTGCACGCCCAAGATGCAAACAGGATCGTCCCGAGACCCAAGCCGATCCCGATGGTCCTCACTCGCTGCTGGAAACGTTTCGATTTCATCGCACCACAATCATGCCGGGAGGTTCACAGTGGGGTCCATTCTAGCCCGAATCCTCCTCGGGCTAGTAAAGAACCGCTCCCGAGCCGCGATCGTCGATCAGGCGACGGATGTGGGCCACGAGCGCGTCTCGACGTTCGAACATGGTGTCGATCTCATGGTCACTCAGGTATTCATCGAGCTCGGCCTCGACTTCTCGCCTCTCGAGGCTTTGCAGTCTTTCCCACAGTGCTCTCTCGCACCAGTGCAGCTCGCTGAAGTCGGGCTCGCCGTAGAAGGCCTGGAACGCTCGGGTGTGATCGATCATCCAGAGTCGCCACGAATCGCGCTCGTAGAGGATGTTGCCGGGATTGCGATCGTCGTTGCCCACCAAGATGTCGAAAGCACGCATCTTCTGGATATCGCGGCTGAGCCCGAGGAGGTTCGAGGGACCTGAATCGCTCAGCCGGCGATCGGTTTCTGTCATCGTGTTCTCGATCCATAGCTGGAGCGTGCCCTGTTCCCGGCCAATCCTACGCACGGCTGTCGGCGGAACTGTGGTCATGCCCAGCATGATGGAGAGCTTATAGGCGGCGACCTCGAGAACTGCCGAGTCTCGCAGCCGCTGCCGCAGCCGGCCGTCACTCAGCCGGGTCTCTTCGTGAATCTCGTCGACGACCCGGAAGACAGCGTGCGAACGGACCCCGCCTTGTTCCAGCAGGACCTTCCGAGGGTTGGTGACGCCCACGGGTATCGGATCCATGGACAGAACCTCGGCATCGGCCAGGAAAGCCAAGACCTCCTCGTCGGTGCTAAAAGGGAGAAGCTGGCCATCAGGCCCGAGAAAAGCCCGCCGCGGAGAATCTTGTGCCATCGCCCCTGCGGCACACACCAGCAACAAGAAGCCGCACAGGGCAAAGAGGGAGACGGAATCGCGGCTGAGACCTCGCACCGAACCTCCGACGAATCTCCGGCTGAGAAACTGGGGGCTGCGGGCTTCTCTCGATTGTATCGAGTCCTGTGTACCGGCCACAACGACAGCGGCCCCGCCCCTGCCGAGCAGCACCCGAAGCACTCCCTTGGAGGGTCCTCGATCTTCCCGCAATGTTCGGGTGACCTCGAAGCCCGCAAGGCGATAGGATGTACGCGCCCACCAGGCTTCGATCGCGGGACGGCTCCAATACAGTGAGGATGCGGAGGTCACCACCATGTCAACGCTAGAGGAAGCTCAGGAGACGAGGTCCGTCATGGGGTGGCGGAGAATCCTCGGCTGGATGGGCGTTGATATGCGCAGGGGCGAGGGCGCGATTGCATCGCTCCTGTTCGTCTATTTCTTCCTTCTGATCACGTCGCAGTACATCAGTCGAAGCGTCCGCGACTCAGAATGGGTCACCAAGCTCGACGCCGATACCCTGCCCTACGGCTTCATTCTCGTTGCGATCTGCTCTTACCCCATTCTGGTGCTCTTCGCGCGCCTTGCCGACCGCGTTCCGCGTCACTACCTGATCGCCGGAACGTCGACGATCTTCGCCTTCAGCCTGGTAGCGTTCTGGTGGTTGTTCGGCTTCGAAGGATGGACCTGGGTGCCCGTGGTCTTCTATGTCTGGGCAGCCATTACCTTCGTGCTTACGGTCAGCCAGTTCTGGTCGTACGCCAACCATAGCCTCGATCCGCGACAGGCGAAGCGCCTGTTCGGGTTCATTGGCGCCGGCGGCGGGCTCGGTGGCTTTGTCGGCGGAATGTATGCGCGCGCGGCCGCCGAGGCAATCGGTAGCAGCACGCTCCTGCTCGTATCGGCCGGCATTCAGATCATCATTGCAATGCTCGTGATCGCGGGCAATCGCCTGGCTCCGCCTGACGACGCACGGGTAGCCGGAGCTACCGGGCTTGCCAAGCTCGATGCTGCGCGGGGGGGATTCCAGACGATTCGCGCTTCGCGCCAGCTCACGCTGATCGCGGCCATCATGTTGTGCACCGTGGCCGTGGCCAACATCGTCAATCTGCAGTTTGCCTGGGCGGTCGGCGAGGTGACGAACCAGCTCGACGAGGCCACAGCCATGTTCGGCTTGGTCTACAGCTTCAACAGTCTCTTTGGGTTCGCCTTTCAGATTCTCTTCACGGGCCGAATTCACAAGTACCTGGGAATCGGCATCGCCATGCGGATCCTGCCGGTGGCCTTGGCGTTCGGTACCGCGGGTCTGATGATCAGCGCCAATCTCTTCGAGAATGCGCAGACGCTCTTCGTGGTAGCCGCGATGTTGCTTATCGGAGAGAAGGGGATCCGCTACTCACTCGACCAGTCGACACGCGAGCTTCTCTTCCTGCCGGTACCTTCGCTGGCGCGATTCCGCGCCAAGGCCTTCATCGATGTGTTTGTCCAGCGCTTCGCCAAAGGTGTCGGTGCCGCAGTCGCCCTGGTTGGCACAGCGCTCATCGGCCTGACCATCGTGGAGGTCGGTTGGTTCTCTCTGATCATCATCGTGATCTGGATCGGTGTGAGCATAGCGGCGCGGCGGCAGTTCGTACGCAGCTTCCGTGACGGCCTGCGCGCCCGCACTGTCGATGCCGCCATGCCGGTCGACCTTTCGGACTCGACCAGCCTGGAGCTCATGGTTCAGTCGCTGGGCAGCCCCGATCCTCGGCAGGTACTACGGGGCCTGGAGATGCTCGCGTACCACGGCAAGTCCCATCTCATACCCCCTCTCCTGCTCTACCACGACAGCCCTGAGGTGAAGGTCGAAACTCTGAAGCTGCTGGCCGGGGCCGAACGGCGGGAGGCGGCTCCTATCATCGAGCGCGTTCTCGGCGACGAGAACCCGGACGTGCGCGCGGCCGCCATTCATGCGCTCGCCGTGCTGAGCGATGAAGACGTCACGGCCATCATGGCGCCCAGGTTGTTCGACCTCGATCCACGCATTCGGGCCGCCGCCGTTGTCAGTGTCTTCAATCACAGCGATGGGGATGCCACGGATCGCGCCGCGCAGGTTTTGCAGCAGATGGCGGCCGAGACCGATCCGGCGGTGCGGGCGCAAGCCGCTACGGCGTTGAGTGATATCGACGAGCCGCATTTCCAGAGCACGCTGATGGGCCTCCTCTACGACGACGATACTGCCGTCGTGAGTGCGGCCATTGGAGCTGTACGCTCGCGTGTCGAGCGCAATGGTGAGAGCCCGCTCTTCGTGGCTATCCTGATATCTCTGATGCGCAACCGACGAGTGAAG
>CALAKE010000305.1 GCA_937922775.1 uncultured bacterium
CACGAAATACGGGTACAGGCTCGAGATTCCAGAAAGCCGAGTGAGTCGGATCCAGCTACGTCCATCAGTCAGGAAATGGGGCCTCCTCATTGGTACCGCTGCTGGTGTCGGGGTTGGTATCGCTGCGGGGGCAGTGTGCGCAGCGGACAATTCCGTGCCTGAGGAGTGTTACGGGATTTGGATCCCCCTTATGAGCGCTGCCGGTGCCGGCACAGGTGTCATCACAGATGCTGTCAGAAAGAGGAGCGCACGCGAGGTGGTCTATCTCGGACCAGAGCCAGGCCAGCCGGCACTAAGCTACTCAGTTGTGCCCATCGTCTCGATGAAGTGGAGGGGAGTCCTGTTCTCGATTCGGTGGTAGGCCGCGCTGCGGACTCGCGGTAGGCTGTGCGAAGGTGGCCGCGGGTTTGACTCAATGAACGAATCTTTTGATGTGGCGGTCGTGGGCGCGGGCCCCGCGGGTTCGATCGCGGCCCTATTGCTGGCGCGGGCAGGCGTCTCGGTCGCGATTTTGGAAAAGCAGCAATTCCCGCGCGACAAAGTGTGTGGGGATGTCCTCATGCCCGACGCCATCGGCCTCCTGCGGGAGCTCCGGCTCTGGGAGGGTCTGCGCGCCAGAGGGCACACCACAGGATTCGCGCGCGTCTTCGCGCCGAATTCGACCCACGTGGACCTGGCGGGGCAGTTCCACGCCATTCGCCGGGTGGATCTCGATGCCCTGCTAGTGAAGGAGGCCACGGAGGCTGGAGCTACCTTGATCTCTGGTGCTTCAGCCACCGACTTTCGCGCCTCATCGAACGCGGCGATTCTTGGCTACACCAAGAGCGGATCGCGCGAGGAGATGCGGGCCCGCCTGGCCATCCTCGCTTGTGGAGCTCACGCGAAGACCCTGCAAAGGTTCGGTGTGACGCTGCGCGCGACGCCGTCGGCACTCGCCATGCGCACGTACTATCGACTGCGCGACGAAGTCGATGACACCCGGCTGTTCTTCTGGTTCGAGCGGGCGATTCTGCCGGGGTATGGGTGGATCTTCCCGCTGGGCGACGGCGTGTTCAACGTCGGCGCCGGGATCTTTCGAGATGCCGGGCCGGCCCGGCAGAACCTCCAGGACGTTCTGAACAGCCTCCTCACCCGGTGCGAAGGTCCCCGCGAGATGGTCCGAGGCGGCACGCAGCTCGCTCCCTTCAAAGGGGCCCCGTTGCGGACCGGGCTGACTGACTCCAGACCCTCTGCGGATCGTCTCCTTGTTTGTGGCGAAAGCATTGGGGCGACGTATTCGATGACGGGTGAGGGAATCGGCAAGGCAATGGAGACCGCCAGCGTCGCGGCCGAGCATGCGCTTGACGCCCTGGGTTCGGGGAAGATGACGGCGCACGACCTGGCACGATACGACGATGATCTCGAACGCAGGTTTCGAGAGCGGTTTGCCAGCTACAGCAAGGGCCAGCACTGGCTCGGTCGTCCGGCCGTGTGTGATTTCGTGTTCGGAAGGGCACGCGAGAGCTCGAGGGTGAAGAGCATCCTCGAGGGGATCATCGCCGAGCGCCAGAATCCAACCGAGCTACTGTCTCTTTGGGGACTTCTCAAGGCGTTCGTGCTCCGCTGAACAGCGCCACTCTTGATGGCGAGGTGGCTGGACAACAGAATGGCTGGAAGCTGGGGTAGCCGGATGACAGCCAGCCGCCGCAGACTTGACCCGAATACGAGAGGGGGAGTACATTCTACTAGTAACCGACCGACGGTCGGTCGGTCAGCGGAAAGACGGCCGAGCATGAGAGCTGGAGGCACCCCGCTTTCGCACTGGGTCTTCAGCAGATCGCGGTCTTGCAGGCGCGATGCGGTGAAAATGCTGGCGTCGCGGGAGCTGCCTGGCGAAAAACCCGGTCTCGCGGTCGATGCTCAGCCCGAGGGGAGTTATAAGGGAGGCTGACAAGGGAGCCCGCCGATGACTATTACCAGTAATTTCCACCCCCCCTACACGAACAGGGCCTCCGGAAGAGAAATAGCCGCCGCCGTTGCGATGGCATTCGTCGTTATCGCCCTGATGATGGCCCCCTCAGCCTCCAGCGTTGCCGCGGCTTCGACCACCGATGAGGCCGCCGCCGTGCCGGCCGCCATCGCCGCCCCGGCCGCGCCCCAACAATCCCCCCGCGACATCATCGATCAGGTCGACCGGCTCATGCGCGGCGACTCGAGCCATGGCATGGCCACTATGGAGATCGTCACCGAGCACTGGAGCCGTTCGCTCACCATGGAGGTCTGGTCGCTCGGCACCGACTACTCGCTCGTCCGCGTCAGCGCCCCCGCGAAGGAGGCTGGCACCGCCACGCTCAAGGCGCATAGAGACATCTGGAACTACCTGCCCAAGGTCGACCGCACCATCAAGATCCCCGCGTCCATGATGTCGGGCGCCTGGATGGGCTCGCACTTCACCAACGACGACCTCATCAAGGACAGCCGCCTCATCGACGACTACGACATCGAAACCAGCTTCGACGGCGACCGCGACGGCGAGGCCATATGGGAGTTCCGCCTGACACCGAAGCCCGACGCGCCGGTGGTCTGGGGCCACATCGAGTACGTCGTCCGGCAGCACGACCTCATGCCGCTGGCGGCCCGGTTTTTCGACGAAGACGGCGGCCTCTCGCGCACCATGGAGTTCTCCGAGTTCACGAACATGGGCGGCCGCATCGTGCCCGCCGTGATGATCATGCATCCGGCCGACAAGCCTGGTGAAACGACCTCCATGCACTACAGAGACCTCGAGTTCGACATCGACATCGACGAGGGTTTCTTCTCGCTGCAGTCGCTCAGAAGGCGGAGGTAGGGGAGGGGAGATAACTGACGATGGGCATTCTCAAGATGGCCTGGCGAAACCTGTGGCGCCGCAGCCGGCGCACCATCGTTACGGTCGGGGCGATGACGCTCGCCCTCTTTGCCCTGGTCCTCTACACCGGCCTTCTCGAGGGATACATGCAGAACATGGAGGGGAACATCCTCGACCTCGAGTTCGGCGACGTCCAGGTGCACGCCGGTGACTACCTGAACCGCCCCTCTATCTACACGCGCATCGAAGAGCCCGAGGCGCTGCTCGCCTTGCTCGACGCGCAGGGGTATCGCGCCACGGCGCGGCTGCTCGGGGGTGGGCTCGTGGCGGCGGGCGAGTCGTCGGCGGGGGCTTCGCTCCGTGGCATCGACGTCGAGCGCGACGCCCGGGTCAGCAAGATCCATGAGCATGCGAGCCGGGGCGAGTGGCTCGACCCGGCGTTTCCCGCGGGAGTTGTACTCGGCCGGCGGCTGGCGCAGACCCTCGACGTGGAGATCGGCGACGAGCTTGTTCTTCTCAGCCAGGCGACCGACGGCAGCATGGCCAACGACCTGTTCGAGGTGCGCGGTATTCTGCTGGGCGTCGGCGACGCGACCGACCGCGCCGGCATCTTCATGACGGCCGACGCCTTCCGCAACTTCTTCGCCCTCTACGACGGCGCCCACCAGATCATCCTGCGTCGCGACGGTGAGCAGGAGCTCGACGAGCTCGCCGTGGCCGTTCGCACGGCCGCCCCGGAGCTTGACGTCCAAACCTGGCGCGAGCACATGCCGACCAAGGCGACTATGATCGACTCGACCCGAGGCATCGTCACCATCGTCTTCTACGTCATCTACGTGGTGATCGCGATTCTCGTTCTGAACGCCATGCTGATGGCGGTTTTCGAGCGCATCCGCGAGTTCGGCGTCATGAAGGCCATCGGGGTCGCCCCCGGAACAGTGGTCAAGATCATTCTGCTCGAGAGCGCCCTGCAAACGACGTTCGCGATCGTGATCGGCCTCGTGCTCGCCGCCCCCG
>CALAKE010000306.1 GCA_937922775.1 uncultured bacterium
CGATGATCCGTGCGGTGACCTGCGCCCCGAGCAGACCCACCACGATCCCGACGATGATAGGTCGCACCCCCTGCAGGAAGACCATTCTGACAACACTGGCGCGGTCGGCTCCGAGAGCCATGCGTACCGCGATCTCGGGGGTGCGCTGCGCCACCAGGTAGCCCACGACCCCATACAGGCCGATCGCAGCCAGGACGAGGGCGACCCCCGCGAATCCGATGAGCAGCATTGCGTAGAAGCGTGTAGGGCCCAGGGCCTGGTCGACGACCGAGCCCAGGGTTTCGACCCAGCGCGGTGGAACCGCAGGATCGAGGCGTCTCACCGCTTCTCGCGCCGCGGGCATAATATCGACGCCCGGAGCGGTCCGTACAGCTAGAGAAAGGAAGTTGGGGCCGGACTGGGAGACGGGCACGTAGAGCTCGGGTTGGGGCTCGCGCGTGAGAGCTTGTGAGCGGACGTCGCTGACGACCCCGATCACGGTCCGTGGCTGGCTCTCCTCGTACCCGAAGCTCACCTGCACTTCAATCTGCTTACCGAGCGGATCCTCGTCCGGATAGTACTGCTGCGCGAAGCTCTCCGAGATGATCGCCACGCGCTGCCCCTCGATCCGGTCGGTTTGATCGAAGTTCCTGCCAAGGAGCATCGGGATGCGCAGCGTCTCGAAATAACCGGGCGATACGGCATGCCACAGGCTGGTCGGCTCCTGGCCGGGCTGCGGCGGCGGGCGGTCCTTGAGGATGAAGGAGCCGCCGACACGGTTCGATCCGAGGGGCGTGCCGAATGCCGACCCCACCGATTCGACTCCGGGTAGGGCGGACAGCTCCTGCTCCAGATCCTCGAAGAACAAAAGCGCGTTATCGGGGTCATCGTATCGATCGCCGCCCAAGGCCAGGGCGAAGAGCTGAATATTCTCGGTCTCGTACCCCAGGTCGACGGTGTTCAGGTGCGAGAAGGTACGCAAGAGCAGGCCGGCACCGAGCAGCAGCATCACTGAAAGTGCCACCTCAGCTGTGAGGAGCAATGTGCGGGACCAACTCGTCCCACTCGTACCCGCCCGCCCGCGGCTGGCCTCACCGAGGCCGCTCGCCATGGGAGTGTCGAGCAGTCTCAGCGCCGGTACCAGCCCGAAGAGCAACCCGACGAGCCCCACCACGCCCACAGTAAAGGCCACTACATTGCGATCGAGCGCTACCTCGGCCGCACGGGGCAGGTCGGCGGGCGCGAGGGCCAGCAGAAGTTGAGTCCCCCACGCTCCCAGGACGAGGCCGAAGGCTCCCCCCGCGGCCGCCAGCACAGCAGCTTCGACGAGGAGCTGGCGCAGGATTCGGCCGCGGCTAGCTCCCAACGCGAGCCGCATGGCGACTTCTGGAGCGCGGTTGGTCGCACGGATCAGCAAGAGATTCGCGACGTTCGCACAGGCGATCAACAACACCATGCCTACCGCGCCGAGCAGGAGAAGCAGGCCCACACGCGATCTGCCGACGATGCGCTCCTCGAGCGACAAGGCTCCAAACCGCTTCTCGAAGTTGCTCTCAGGGAACTCTTCCTCGAGCTGGACCGATAGCGCGAGAAGCTGCTCGTCTGCGGTGCCCACCGGCACCCCCGGAGCCAGGCGCCCCACCACCGGCAAGAGGTGGCAGTCGCGCCCGCAGTCGTCGAGGTTCGCGAAGAACTGAGTCCAGATCTCCGCGCCCGAAGGGTAGTCGAAGCCTTCCGGCGCCACCCCGATGATCTCGAAGGGTGTGCCGCTGAGCTCCAACGTCTCACCAAGTACATCAGGGCTGCTGCCGAACCGATCGCGCCAGAATTGATAGCCGATGACCACCACAGGAGGCTCTCCCTCCATGGCTTCTTCTGCACGAATGTCGCGCCCGAGCGCGGGCGACACGGCGAACACTTCGAGCAATCCGTTGGAAACGCGGCCGCAAGGAATGAGCTCGGCCTCTCCCATACTCGTGAGCGTGCAGCTGGAGTCCTGGTAGCCGGCAGCGGCGTCGAGTGCCGGCGCAAGCTCCTGAATGCTGCGTAGATCGGGAACGGAGTAGGAGTAGCTAGTGCGGCCAGTGAGGTAGGCACGGTTGAGTACAACGAGTCGATCGGGCTCCTGATAAGGAAGCGGCCGCAGAAGCACGCCGTTGACGACGCTGAACATGGCGCTGTTGGCGCCCACTCCGATCGCCACCGCCAGGAGTGTGACGATGGTGAAGGCCGGGCGTCGCAGTAGGGAGCGCACGGCGAAGCGGGTGTCCTGGCGCAACCCATCGGCGATCTCCGCGAGTCTGAACCGGCGGGGGGGCTTCGGGTGCCTGGCATCCTGGCGCCGGGCGTTCTGGTAATGGGGGCCCTCGGGTACCTCATTCTTCGCGGAGACCTCGTTGGCCGGACCGCTCGCCACCGGGTGAAGCCGCTCGCCCAAACCCTGTCGCAGCGTGTCCAACACAGTCCGCACGTAGAAGGCTGCCACCGGAAGTCGACCTCGGTGCCTCGCCTCTTCGCGCCAGTCGGCGAAGGCCTCCATCATTGGTCTGGCGAACCGCAGGCGGAAGTCACGCGGATAAAGCAACAGCAGAAGTCGGTACGTACGGCTTCCGTGGCTGCTGCTCTGGAGGAATCGACTTCGGTCGGCGCGACTCATGTTCCGATCAGGTCCTTCGCTCGTGCCGTCTCCAAAACCTCCTGCACCCGCGAGGCGTCGGCTTCGAGCACTTCCCTGCCGAGGTCGGTAATGGTGTAGTAGCGGCGGGGGTGGCCGGGGGAGGGGCCCTCGTCCGAAGTGGCTTGTCGCTCACCCGCCTCTTCGACCAGGCCGCTCCTCATCAAGCGGCCGATCATCCGGTACAGCGAGCCGATCTCCGGCTTCAACATCCCATGCGAGGCTTCTTCCATCGCCTTCTTGATGCCGTAGCCGTATAGCTGGCCTTCGGCCAACACCAGCAGAACGTGAAAGTCGTTCGGCGAGAGCGGCAGCAACTCGCGGACGTTTTCCGGAAGGTCAGGTGGGGTCATGACTCGCGCTCCAGCGTCTTCTCACTATCGGTCGCCTAGGCTCAGGCTGCATTCGGTAAAGCACTTATATGCTGAATACATATATGTAGTATGCATGTATAAGCAGGGAGCCGCAAGGGAAGATTTCGCCTGAAAGGTTGTGAGGGATGGCCATCTTAGTAGGAGAGGGCGGTCCTGCTGGCGACCGGCACCCTAGGACCCTCTTGCAGACCCCAATATCAATGTGACAGCCTATGACATTGAAGGACATTACAG
>CALAKE010000307.1 GCA_937922775.1 uncultured bacterium
CCTGGCTGTGACGGTCATGCGTCTCGACTTTGCCTCCATCCACTCTGCCGCGGTGACCACTCACCATGGCCCTCGGTCGGCACGGGGGCATCACCTCGGCGGACAGTTCGCGCACATGGTTCGCAGATGAACCCGCAGGCCTGTCGCCTTCGCGCTCAAGCGTCCGCTGCGGCGACGCCCCCGCGCCTCCCTTGGCCTCACAACTGAAACCTTCGACAGATCGTCCTCGAAATGCGCTCGCGCAACTTAGCTACATGGACTTCTGTATGCCATGTGCGCGAACTGTCCGACGAGGTAATCACCCTGGACCGACCGCCAAATACGCGAATGAGGTGTCCGTCGAAGTGATCATTGGGTGTAGCCGCTGAGTCCGTGGCTCACGGTTCGCTTGATGTAGAATCTGCAGCCGACTGTTTGACCCAACGTTCGAAATCAACTGAGCCATTGAAAAAGGTCAGTCTGGGGGAGGGATATGCGTCGTGTTCTGCCGTTGGTTGTCGTGTTCATTGTCTGCTCGAGCTCGCTGCTGTACGCGCAGGAGGAGGAACCACTCTTTCCACTGGGTAAGTCTTGGGTAGCTGGCCGAGATCTCCCGCTACCCTTGGGAATCGGCGGGACCTTCTACTGGCAGGAGCAGGACTACGACCTGGTGGACTTCAGCATCGACCCGCTACCCATTCCTCCGGAGGCGCTCGCGAACGTTGCGATCACCAACAGCATGAGAGAGATCAACGCAAAGGTCGACCTGTGGCTACTCCCCTTCTTGAACGTTTTCGGGATTCTCGGGGACGTCAACGCCACAACCATCGTGACGGGGGTACCCGTGATCGGCGATCTCGAGGTGGAATATAACGGGGTGGCCTACGGCGGGGGGTTTACTCTGGCCGGCGGTACGCAACGCTTCTTCGCATCCATGACGACCCATTTC
The DNA here is from genome assembly GCA_937922775.1 of uncultured bacterium. GTDB lineage: Bacteria > Acidobacteriota > UBA890 > UBA890 > UBA890 > CALAKE01. The sequence continues at coordinate 929 of CALAKE010000307.1, forward strand.
ATGTGGACCAACCTCGACAAGGAAGGATCGTCGGTCAGAGCGTGGCTGGTTACGCCGAAGGCCGGGATTCACGGAGCACGCGGGGCGATCTGGGGCGGCGCACTCTACCAAAGTGTCGACGAGGAGCACAGTGGCAGCATCATGGTTCCCCTCTTCGGCGAACTGACGTACGACGTCGTCCTGAGGCAGAAGACACCGTGGAACTACCTGTTGGGCGGGCAGATCAACCTTGCCCCACACTGGGACGTAACCGCCGAAGGCGGCTTCGGCAACCGCAAGCACGCCGAGTTCTCAGTGACCTACCGCCGCTAGCTCTGGAGCAGAACGAGACCGGGCGGATCAGGTCCGCAGGAGAGCAGGGCGTAATCGGGATGATCGCCACAGCAGACGTTCGACTACGGCACGACTTGAGGGAGGCGTGGGGGCGTCGCCGCAGCGGACGCTTGAGCGCGAAGGACAAGAACTCGCGGGCTCATCTGCGAACTACGTGCGCGAACTGTCTGCCGAGGTGATGCCCCCGTGCCGACCGGCCACAGCTACGGTCTGGGAGTACGGAGGCCCTGTTCTTCGACCACGCGGAGATCGCGCGAGATGTCCTGCAAGATGGTCCCCCACCGACCGCATTCCAGGCAGCGAACCATGTAGTTGTCGTGCGCGGCACCACAGTTCCGGCAGCGGAATGTAGGCTGCAGTATCCCCGATTGGCGGATGATCTCCTCGAACATCTCCGCCGCGGCAGTATCTTTACCGAGGCGCTTCTGTAGGCGGCCCAAGTAGAACTGCAACGCCGGCGAATACTCACTGCGATCAGCGAGCGCCTCGAACTCGGCCTGCGCTTCGTCCAACATCTCCAGTCGCGCGTAAAGCAGCCCCAGGCCGAGCCGCGCGGCCGCTGAGTCACCCCCCTCGATGGTGTCAGCCGCCTTGCGGTAGGTCTGAATGGCGCTCTCTGGCTCGCCGGAGGTCAAGTAGTGTTGAATCAGGTGGTCGAGTAGGGGAAGAGAGTGGGTAGCATCGACACCTGTTTCCCAAGTCTTCACCGCCCCATCGGAGTCGCCAGCGGCCAGGCGCGCATCACCCAGAGACAGATAGCCAGGGACAAACTGGACGTCCGCTTTGACCAAGCTCTCGAAGAGCTTCACCGCCTCTTTGAGATCATTCTCCTCGCCGCTCGCGAGCAAGGCCTGCCCGCGCTCGAATCGCAGTCCCCTGAGAACCGACTCTTCGTCGGCGCGAAGTGTTCCATCCTTCAGGAGCTTGAGACGTTTGTCCTGTGCTTGTTCCGCCTCGTCCCACCTGTTCGCCCGAGCGAGCAGATCTCTGAGCCAGGCATAGAGTCTCGGGTCGGGCTTGGCCGTCGAGGCAAGGAGCTGCTTCACATGGTTCACCGCCCGGCCATACTCACCAAGAGCCTCGAGGTCGGCCGCCAGGGCTTCTTGCACGCGCGGGTCGTCAGGGTCCAGTGCCCTCGCGCGCATGTGCATGTCAACAGCTTTGTCGGCGTTTCCCAGGGATCGATATGTGTGGCCTGCCTCCAGCCAAGCATCGATGTTCTCGGGATCCTCGGCGAGGATGCTCTCGAATTGCTCCAGCGCCTTCCTCTTCTCACCGCGCAGCCCGGATCTGAAGCCATCGATGAGTCGGCGGTTGTGGACCGAAGACTGCCGCTCCGTGCGCCGCAGGCGCCAGCGCGCCACGGCCTCCTTCGACGACAGGACGACCGTGTAGAGGAGCGCGATGAAGACACCTACCAGGAGGGAAAGAAAGGAAACCACCCAGAGCCGGGTCTCGAGCTCGACCGGTGTGCGTCCTGGGAGACTGAAGGTGACTGTATCCGGGTTCAGCCAGGCGACCCAGAGGCCGAGAGAGACGACAACGAAGATCATGATCAGTGTCAGCAAGCTTCGCAGCGACATACCCGTACTCTCCAGTCGGCCCTCTTCCTGGACTCTAGGCTCTGTTCAGCAGGCTTCACAAGAGGCTAGCTGCAGGAGCCTTCCGCTCTAGCCGTGTCTCGCAGCCTCCTCCTTTTCCTGACATTCGATGCATTGGTGCGCCCATGGGATTGCCTTCAGCCTTTGCAGGCCAATCTTCTCACCGCAGGACTGGCACTCTTCGTAGTTGCCCTCATCCATACGGTTCAGGGCTTCATCCAGCTGCCTCAGGAGGTTACGCTCGTTGTCAGTCAGGCTGTAGAGGAACTCTTTGCGATACGACTCTGTGGCCCGATCCGCCAAATCGAGCAACCCTTCCTCGCCGGACTCGCGGTTCGCAGCTTGAGTTCGCCGATACGATTCGAAGACGTCGCGGCGCTTCTGCTCGAGCTGGCCGCGCAGTCTTTTTTGCTCAACAGCTCTCATCAGTGGGCATCCTCATTTGTGGCCCGACTCCTCCTGAGTCCGGCCCATCAACTCTAAGCCGACCCTCCTCCTAGCGGTCGTACGGCAAACCACGAACGATCGTGAATCCCCGGTATAGTTGTTCGACGAGGAGCAAGCGCGCCATGTCGTGGGGCAGGGTCATTCGAGAGAGCCCCAGCAACATGTCCGCATGGTCCTTGACGATCTGTGCAACTCCATCCGGCCCCCCCACGACAAACGTGAGAGTGCGCGCACTATCGTAGCATTGACGCTCCAATAGTCGAGCAAATCCCGCCGAGGTCAAATGCTTGCCCGCCGGGTCGACGACCACGACATATGTCGAGTCGAGCTTTGCGAGGCGCTTGAGGATCGACTGGCCCTCGCGCTCGATTCTGTGGGCCTGGGAGTACTTCTTTCCGGTCGGCTCTTCCGGCACGACGAAACACTCGCACGTCCGGAAGCGCCTGATCCGTCCGAGATACTCCGTAACGCCGATTCGGGCATACTCGGCCGCGGTTCTACCGGGCCAGCAAAGCACCAGTTGTGGTGCTCCCCCACTCATAGGAGCCTTCCGGGCTGGAACCTATCGAATCGCTGTGCCAAAACCGCCTTGAATGCGCTTCCAGGGAGACCTTATTACCAGCAGCAAGCTGCTGAAGTGACGCATAGCCTATCGAGGGCCACGGTACCGACGCAAGCCGGAAACAGGAGACCCGGGTTCGGTCAGGACGGCGGCGGACGCGACCGCTATCTCAGGCCGGCGCACCATCGCGTTCGCCAACCACAACCGGGGCATCGCGCCAGACCCGCTCGAGTTGGTAGAAGTCACGAGTCTCGCGAGTGAAGACGTTGACGAGGAAGTCGACATAGTCGATGAGGACCCAGCTCGCCTCCTTGTAGCCCTCGACGTGGAGCGCCTTGGACCCTTGATCACGGAGCTGATCGACGATGGCGTCGACGATGGCCTGAACGTGGCGCTCAGTTCCGCCGCTGCACATGACGATATAGTCAGTGAAGCTGGCGAGCCCGCGCAGGTCCAAAACCAAGGCTCCCTCACCCTTGTGATCCTCAATCGCTGTCACGGCTGTGGTGAGGTCGGTGGGAAGATCCGCTGGTTGTTCCGACGGTCTACCCGACTGCGTTGAATCGTCGCTCAAGAGACCGCCTCCGCAGGTTGTGCGACGTCTTGGTACAGGCCGTTCGCTTGGATGTATCGCTCAACCTCATCCGGCACTCGATACCTGATGCTGCGGCCGGCGCCGATTCGCTCTCGGATCTTGGTCGATGAGATGTCCACGAAAACTCGATCCGAGAGGAACACGCGGCGTGGCGACCCCGGGTCCACCTCGCCGAGGAATGAACAGGGGTCGGTGTCTCCGGTGCGCAGGTCGACGATGCGATCGACGATCCAGGCAGGCAATCGTACCGGAATGTCGTCGAAGCCGTGGCCTGGTCGACTGACCACGATGAAATGGCACAGGTTCAGCAGCTCCTCGTAGCCTTCCCATGTCTCGATATCCAGGAACGAGTCGAGGCCAACGACGAAGAGCAGCTCGGCTTCATCACCGAACTCATCGTTGAGCACCCGTACGGTGTCGATGCTGTAGCTCATGCCCGGCCGGTTCACCTCGATTGGAGAGGCAACGAAAGCGGGATTCTGCAGGATCGCCGCTACGACCATAGCGAAGCGGTCCTTAGCATCGGTCAGCGCAGGCCGATCCTTGTGCGGCGGCGCGTTGCAGGGCATGAAGTGGACCTCATCGAGACAGAACTCCTCACGGATCTCCTCCCCCAACATGAGGTGGCCCGTGTGCGGCGGATCGAACGTTCCGCCAAAGATCCCGATTCGCTTGCCGTTCATGCGATCTGCCTCCATAACCTCAGCCTCGTAGGCTGCCGACGAGCTCCCGTTCGGAAGGAACTCTCTGGGTAACCCTCACGTTCTATTCGTGCTCTGAGCAGGCGGAGTGGCTACCTGGTCACGCACCCATACAACAAAGCTCTCCAGTCCCTCGTCCGCTAAGGCTGAGAGCTCACAGTAGGCTACATTATCCTCATCGGCCACGGCGCGCAGCGCCGCAAGCGATGCTGCATCTGGTTCGAGATCGATCTTCGTGGCAACCAATACCCGAGGTCGCTCCAGTAATCCCGGATTGTAGTGTTCCAGCTCTGCACAGAGGGACTGGTAGTGTTCCACGATCTCCTCTCGCGCGGCTGACGAATCGACGAGCACGGCCAAGGCCCGTGTGCGCTCGATGTGGCGCAGAAAGTTGAGCCCGAGGCCCTCACCACGATGGGCGCCCTCGATGAGTCCGGGCACATCCGCCAGGACAGCCCGCGTGTAATCCCCTAGGTCCAGGATGCCGAGGTTGGGCTCCAGCGTCGTGAAGGGGTAAGCCCCGACCTTGCCTTTCGAGGCCGTGAGGTGACGAAGCAACGTGGTCTTGCCGGCGTTCGGACGACCAACGAGCCCAACGTCCGCGATGAGCTTGAGCTCCAGCAACAGATGGCGGTGCTGGCCAGGCTTGCCATCCTCGGCAATGCGAGGGGCACGACGCGTTGACGTGGCGAAGCGGGCATTGCCGCGGCCCCCGCGTCCGCCGGCAGCGATCAGAATTCGATCGCCCGGAGAAGCGAGATCGGCGAGCAAATCGGATAATTCCGCATCGTATACCTCAGTACCGGCAGGAACCGGAATCTCTATGGTCTCGCCGGCCTTGCCGTGGCGATTGCTGCCCTGCCCGTGCACCCCGCGCTTGGCACGAAAGATCTGGCCCTGACGGAGGTGTCCCAGGTGTGAGGTGTTGGGATCCACAACCAACACGACGTCGCCGCCGGCACCACCGTCGCCGCCACTCGGGCCGCCGCGCGGAACGTACTTCTCGCGCCGGAAGGCGACACAGCCACGTCCACCGTCTCCGGCCTCAACGCGCACTTCTACTTTGTCGCGGAACATGGGTCTACGGACGCCTTACCGCGGCGGGATGAATGGATATGAAGCGGGGCGGAAGATTCGGGCTAGCGGGGTTGTATGGAGATGAACTTGCCGCGGCCACCTTTGTCTTCAAAGGTAACCACACCATCGATCTTCGCGAACAACGTATCGTCACGACCGATACCGACGTTGACGCCGGGCTTGAATCGCGTGCCACGCTGCCGCACGAGGATCGAGCCACCGGTAACGAACTGACCGCCGAAGCGCTTGACTCCCAAGCGCTGGGCGTTGCTGTCGCGACCGTTACGGCTGCTCCCCTGGCCTTTCTTGTGTGCCATTGTCTCGTCTCTTCTGAAGTCCGGTGAGCGATCTACTTGGCTCCGGGCGCAATGATCTCGTCGATTTGAAGGGCCGTGAAATTCTGGCGATGGCCAATCTTGCGGCGATAACCCTTGCGCCGCTTCTTCTTGAAAGCCACAACCTTCGGACCGCGACCTTCCTCGACTACGGTGGCCCGGACCGTGGCACCCTCGACGTTGGGGCGGCCGACGAATACATTCGTGCCGTCCGCGATCAAATGCACAGCATCGATAGCCACCTGGTCCCCGACGTTTTCCTCGAGGCTCTCGACACGGACTACGTCGCCTTGGCTGACGCGATACTGCTTTCCACCTGTTTCAATGACTGCGAACATCGGATTTTACCGTGGGTTTGGGCTGCGGGAATGTAACCGGCATATTCTACGGGCGATCGACCCCCTGCCGCAAGCCAGCTGCGAAGCCAGGCGCTGGGTTTCGGCGGCGATCACCCCGGCAGCCGGAGGCGCGAATTGCGCCGATTTTCAAAATTCCAGGTGTCCTCCAGGATTTGGATCGTCCTGCGGGGCGCCGGCCTTTCGCCCGTCGCCGAGAGCCAAGCGTTCCAGAGCATTCTCTCTCTCGGCCAGCATGTCGACCCGGCGCGTCACCTCATTGATGCGATCCTTGACTCTGTCGAGCTCCAGGTTGAGGTTGGTGAGCTCGTACACGAGGTTGTGCAGTAGGTGAAGGTCTCTCTCGTGCCAGCGATCGAGCTGGCCGGTCACCTCCGAAAGCCAGGCTCCCTGCTCGTTGGTCGCATCGATCATCGAGGAAAGGACCGGCTCGAGGTTCAAGGTGCTCCGGTAGAAGGGCCGCATGAGGCGCCGTAGGAGCCCGAGCACACGCCCGCGCGCCCCGGTGCTCCCCGTGGCATAGAGAGAAACTGTGGGCGACTCATCCACTCCCGGAGGTGGGGAGACTCTAGGAAGATGGCTGCGCACCTCTGCCATCTGCTCCAGCCAACCCCGCGGCAAGTCAGCGCGGCGCGGGCGCGGCTCTACCTGCATCGACCGCAGCTCCTGCAGCTCTTCGTCGGAAAAGCGGACACCCCGCTTGGCCTCAATGGCCTCGCGTATGCGTTCCTCGAGAGCCTCGAGGTCGATCGACGGATCATCAATCTCGAACTTTTTCCCTTTTTCCATCGTCTCGAGCTTTTTCGCCTTCGTGCAACCTACTTCAGCGTCCAGCCATCCACCGCACTAGGCTACAGCTCCTTGTTTCATCCAAACCAGCTCGCCGGCCGACGCGCGGCCGCCGGGAGGCAGGCGGGCTAGAAGGTCGGACCGATGTAGAAGTCGAACTTCAGGCCATCGATGAAGCTGTTGAAGTCGGTTTTCTGCGACAGGTAGAAGTTCAGTGGCAAGCCGAAGAAGTCGAAGTAGACGCCTCCACCAAAGGCACCCACGGCATCCTTGAGGCCGCCGTCTTGCCAGAAGGTGAAATCCTCCTGGATGTTGAACCAGGATGCCCCGACGTCGAGGAATACCAGGCCGCGGATATTCGAGATCGCCATGTCGCCGCCACGTACCTCGTCGATGAACGGGAAGCGGAACTCGAAGTTCGTGAACCAGGCCTTGTTTCCCGCGAACTCGAGCCAGTAGTAACCACGGAGCTGATTCAGCCCACCCATGAAGAATACGCTCGGGTCCTCGCCCCAGCTGCTGGCGGCCCAAAGCCGGATGGCGAAGATGTTGCGCTCCGTGACCTGGATGTATTCGCGGTAGTCAACTTGCACATCGTTGAATTGCAGGTGTTCACCGAACCCCGGGGACGCCCTGTAGCCAATACGAATGCGCCGACCAGCGAAAGGCCCGAACTCACGGAATCTCGCCTTGTCGAGAACCAGAGCGACTCCAAGGGGGACGTAGGTCCCGCTCGGGAAGGCGATGCCGAACACGTACTGCCCCCCCGTGGTTTGGAACGCGCCACCACCCTGGTAGTACTGATCGTAGAAGCCCGCGGAAAGCTCGAACCTGACATCCTGGCTGAGCGGATAGGAGGCAAAGACCTCACCGCCGTCGAGCGAGAAATAGACGTCGGATTGGATCTCACCTGCGCCCGGGTTGAGCGGATTGCCGATGAATGCGAAATAGTAGAGCCTCTGGCTCGTACCGGAAACGCCCCAGTTCAACCGATGCCTCATGTTGTAGTAGGCGCCCCCGAGGTTGCGCTGGCTACGGTAGGAGCCGAAGTAGCCCATGATGCGGTGGTTGCCTAGAAGGTCGGAAACCTCGATTCCGATATTCGCCAAGACGCTATTGCCGGGGCCCGACGCATAGCCACCGGCGAGAGCGATGTTGGAGATGTGCCACCCCTTCGACGGCGACTGGCTGATGTTGCTCTGGTCGAGCTCGACCGTCATGGCGTCCGCCATCTCTTGCTCGATCTCGGCAACTCGCTCGTCGCTCAGGGCGTCATCAGTGGCAAGGAACGTCTCCTCGATCGACTCGTTCAGGTCCATGGTGTAGAGCTCGTAGCTTCCGTCACCATAGCCGCTGAACATGAGCTGATTCCCGGGGATCTGCAGAGGGAAGAACGCACCGTGCAGCATGTCGGTGTAGCGATTGACCGCGCCGTTCTGCAGATCCATCGAGTAGATGTTGAACACGCCGCCCCTGTCGGATGCGTAGTACAGCGTCGACCCGTCAGCCGAGAATGAGGGCTGCTTCTCATCGTACTGGCCGTAGGTGAGCTGAATGCGGTCCTGTGGCCGCGTCAGGTCGACCATGAAGAGCTTCTTGTGCCCGAGAATGTGTGAGACGAAGACTACGCTGCGCCCGTCCGGGGACCAGACGGGAGCGTAGTCGTAGACCTCATCCTGGGTGACGTTCAGAAGGCTGTCGTCGTCCGGATCCCAAATGTAGATGTCGCGAATGCCGTCCCGGTGGGCCGCGAACACCAACCTTCCGTCCGGCCCGACGTCAGGTGACATGCCCTGGTCGAGGTTCTCTAGCTTCCTCTTGTAGGCAACGTCGCCGGTAGTGGAGTCGAGCACGAACAGGGTCCGTGTCGGCCCGGTTCTACCGAAGAAAGCAACATACTGGCCGTCATCAGACCAGGTCACGTCTCTTCCCGACTTGGTGCCAACGGTCAGCCCCTGGCCGATGATGTACTCATAGCCCTTACCACCGCCGGTCAGGTTCTTGATCAGCTCACCCGTCTGGGCATCGAACGTCATGATGTCGAGCGTCAGCTTCTTACGATCAACCGAAATGGCCGCGATCTTCGAGCCGTCCGGCGACAGGGCCGGCGAGAACGCCAAGGGTCGATCGATTTCGTCGAACCTGCCGAAGACGTTGAGGCCGAAATCATCGGCTTCGTCACGCTGGAGAACGTTGGGCAGGTATCGATCGCGCAGCCAGTCGCGGAACTGATCGTCGAATTCCGACATCGTCAGATTGAAGGCGCGCTCGACATCGCGTTCGATGTCCTGGCCGAGGTCTCGCCGGACCTCACCCAGGAAGATACGAACTCCCTCGATACCGAACTGGTCAGCGATGAACTGCCACACGACCTGTCCGAGCACGTAGTCGACGAAGAAGCCGCGGTTGTACGACATCTGAACCAAGGTCGGGATGCTGTCGGCGAGCACGATGTCGCGCAGCATCATCTCGTCGAGGGTCGTGAGGTCGTCGGCCATGAACTCGGCGAAGCCTTCCATGACCCAGCCCGGAGGGGCCATGCGCAAGGCGCGACCAACTTGGCCCCCGTAGAAATAGTCGTACTCGAAGATGTGGGTGATCTCGTGAGTAAGCAGCTTGAGCAGCTCGTCTGGAGGATCGTCAACGGGTAGGACCAAACGATTGACCGTCGGCTCTGCGAACGCGGCCACGCCTTCGGGCAGATACTGCGGGATGATGTGCTGCTGCTGAAACTCGGAGTGTGTCTGGTAGAAGATGATTGGCGTGCGCTTCGACAGATCGTGGCCCATGATGCTGGACACCCGCTCGTAGGCCGCCTCGGAAAAGGCTACGACCTCATCGAGCTGGGCCTCTTCTTCGGGATAGTAGTAGACGTCGAAGTGCGGGCCCTTGTAGACCCAGAAATCGAAGCTATCGTAGGTGACCTTGGTCTGGCCGAATTGAGTCCCGTACGGGGTGTTGCGGATTTGCGCTTCCTGGTCGGCACTGAACTTCGTCTCGGGCTTTTCAGTCGGTATC